>JBDTCA010000410.1:0-8738 GCA_039923815.1 Caldimonas sp.
AGCTCACCGACCTGAAGGGCGCGCGTGTTGCGCACACGGCGGCATCGTCCAACTCGGGCAACCTCGCGCCGCGAGCGCTGTTCCCCGAATTGGGTCTGACGCCCGACAAGGACTACAAGGTGATCTATTCGGGCGGCCACGACCGCACCGTACTGGGCATCAAGGCCGGTGACTACGACGCCGGTACCGTGGCCTCCGATGTCTACGAGCGCATGGTGGCGCGCGGCGACATCAAGGAGTCCGACTTCAGAATCATCTACACCAGCGACCCGTTCCCGACCTCGGGCTTCGCGTACGCGAACGACCTGAAGCCCGAGCTGGCGCAGAAGATCGTCAAGTGCTTCATCGACTTCCGCTTCCCGCCCGAAATGCAGAAGGAGTTCGCCGGCGGCGTTGATCGTTTCTGGCCCGCCACTTACCTGAAGGACTGGGCGGTCGTCCGCAAGGTGGCTGACGCCGCGCACGCGCCGTACGACCGGGCCGCGTTCGACTCGGAAGCCAAGAAGGACGCGGCGAAACTCGAGAAGAAGAAGAACTGATGCGCCGTGGATGTCGAACGATGTGAATGACGCCTCGGCCCCGGCCGAGGGCGATGCTGCCCTTGTTCTCGAAGGACTCCGCAAGGAATACGTGGTCGGCAAGCCGGTGTTGCGCGGAATCGATCTCGCGTTTGCACAGCGTGGGCTGACGGCCATCATCGGCCCGTCGGGTACCGGCAAGAGCACGCTGATCCGCTGCATCAACCGGCTCGTCGAACCGAGCGGCGGCCGATTGATGTTTCACGGTGTCGACCTCGCCGGGCTTGACCGTCGCGCGTTGCGCCGCGCACGGCGGCGCATCGGCATGGTGTTCCAGGAATACAACCTCGTCGAGCGCCTGACGGTGATGGAGAACGTGCTGTCGGGGCGCCTGGGCTACATCTCGCCGTGGAGAGCCTGGCTCCGGCGCTACGCGCACGAAGACATCGAGCTCGCCTTCGGGCTGCTGGACCGCGTCGGGCTGGGCGCGCAATACGCGCAGCGCGCCGATGCGTTGTCCGGTGGCCAGCGCCAGCGTGTGGGCATCGCGCGTGCTCTGATGCAACGCCCAGAATTGCTGCTTGCCGACGAACCGACATCGTCCCTGGACCCGCGCACCGCGGTCGAGATCATGGAGCTGATCGCCGGGCTGGGTCGCGAGCTGGCGATCCCGGTCATCGTCAACATTCACAACGTCGATCTCGCACGCCGTTACGCAGATCGAATCATTGGCATGAAGAACGGCGAGATCGTCTTCGACGGTGCACCCGGCGCGCTCGAGGACACACAGCTCAAATTCATCTACGGCGGCGAGGACTGGTTGTGAACCCATCCGGGGTTGCGGTCACCGTCAAGCAGCGCCCGCCAGCGTTCGAACCGAGGCAAGGCGCACGCGTGGCGGTGCTTGTCGGGTTGATCTACGTCGTCTATGCCGTGTCACAACTTGGCTTCACATGGAAGCGCTTCGTCATCGGCCTCGGTGAAGCTGCCCACCTGCTCGCCAACCTGTTCCCGCCAGACTTTCACCGTTGGCAACTTCTGCTGCAGGGTGTGGCCGAGAGCGTGCAGATCGCTGTCATCGCCACCATCTTCGGCATCCTGCTGGCGCTGCCGCTGGGCCTGCTGGCCGCCCGCAACCTGATGCCGGCGTGGGTCAGCGCAATAACGCGCCTGTTCATTGCGCTGTGCCGCTCGTTCCATCCGGTGATCGTCGCGATTCTGTTCGTGAAGGCGATCGGCTTCGGTGCCGCACCCGGCATCCTGGCGTTGATCGTGGCGTCGATCGGCTTCGCCTCCAAACTTTTCGCCGAGGCGATCGAGGAGATTTCGCTCAAGCAGGTCGAGGCCGTGCGCGCCACCGGCGCCAGCTTCTCCAACACCGTGCTGTATGGCGTGCTGCCGCAGGTGAATGCGCGCTTCATCGGCTTCTCGCTCTACCAGCTCGATTCCAACGTGCGCAATTCGACGATGGTCGGCATCGTCGGTGCGGGCGGCATCGGTGGCACGCTTTTCACGGCCTTCCAGCGCTTCGACTACGAGTTCGTCTGCGCACTGCTGCTGTCGATCATCGCGCTCGTCATGCTGGCCGAACTCTTCTCTCAGACCCTGCGCCGGGCGTTTCTGTGAGGGCGCAAGAAACGGCCCAGCCGGGCAGCGCCGTGCGGCGTGAATGGCAGCGTTTCACGCCGCGCCAGCGCATGGCGCGTTTCGGCGTCTATCTGTTCGTGGTGGCAGCCCTCGTGGCATCGTTGCGCACGGTCGACATCATTCCGGAGTTCCTCGCCGACGCGCCGAAGCAGATGGCCGACCTGCTGACCCGCATGTGGCCGATCGACTATCAGGAGTTCGACCGCGGCGCGGGCCAAGCGATGCTGGAGACGATCAACATCGCATCGATCGGCACGCTGCTGACGCTGCTGATGGCCATTCCCATCGGCATCATGGCGGCGCGCAACATCACGCGTGTGCCGGCGCTGAACTGGATCGCGCAGTTCCTGCTCGTCGCTTCCCGCTCGGTGAATTCGCTCGTCTGGGCACTGCTGTTCGTGGCCGTGTTCGGCCCGGGTGCACTTGCCGGAACCGTGGCGATTGCCTTTCGCTCGATCGGCTTCGTCGGCAAGCTCTTCGCGGAGTCGCTGGAAGAGGCTCAGCGCGGCCCGATCGAAGCGCTGCGTGCGGTCGGTGCACCACCCTTGAGCATCCTTCTCAAGGGTTACTGGCCGCAGGTCAAACCCGCCTTCTGGTCGCTGGTGCTGCTGCGTTGGGACATCAACGTGCGCGAGTCTGCAGTGCTCGGGCTGGTAGGGGCGGGCGGCATCGGTGTCGCGCTACAAACGGCGATGGACTTCTTCCAGTGGGATCGCGTGGCGCTGATCCTGCTGCTCGTGTTCAGCGTGGTCATCGTCGCCGAGCTCGTGGTCAATCTGATCCGCCGGCGCCTCATTTGAGCGTCGGCGCGCGCGAAAGCCCCTTGAGCACGCCTCGCAAACGGCCCTTGCCAGTGCCAGTTGATCTTGTTGTCGACATGACCCATTCTCAAGAAGCGATGGGCCCCGCGCCGCGGTGGTCAGTAATTCGTGTTGTCGCCGAGGTACTCGAGCAGGCTGGGGTTGTTGATTCCGCCCCAGTGCAGCTTGTCGTAGGCCCGCTTGACGGCCTCTCTCATCTTCGGTCGCAGTGCGGCCCACGCGATCTGCTCGTACTTCTGGTCTGATTCGTTGCACATCGCGACCGCGTCGTCGCGGGTCGTCTTCGCGGTTCGCATGATGAATTGCAAGTGGGCCTCGCCATCCTGGTTGCCCTCGGCAGAAGCCCCCGACCGGCCGCGCACCGTTGCGGCGTACGAATCAGCGTAGGCCCGCAACTTCCTGGCGCCCTCCTGTGCGCAGGCAGTGGAGTCGCGGCCCTGTTCACCCAGGGCCTGGATCGCCTTCATGGTTGCCCCGCAAAGCACGATTCCGCCTGCGATCCCGCCGAGCACGCCCGCCACGGGCGCAGCGGCGACCGCGGCCGCACCGGTTGCTCCGGTGCCACCGGCCGCCGCGCCCAATGCGGCGTCCTCGGCGACGGCCAGACCCAATTTCTTGAGGATGTCCAGCGCGATGCGCTTCTTGCTGGGCTGGATGACGAGCTTGACGTCGATGCGCCCCTCCACCTCGAGCTTCATTCCGACGGCATCGATGGTTCGACGAACGAGGGGATACGTCTGCGTCCACTCGAAAGCCAGGAACTCGATCTCGGCTTTTTCCGTGTCGACCTTTGCCAGGTGAAAGGCGACCGTGGTCTTGGCTTTGGTGGCGGCATCGACAAGCTCCACGTCGACGCCCAGGCTTCCTTCCTTGCCCGATGCCGCAATGCCCTCGCTGATCTTGAACGCGCCGTATTTTTGCGCGAGCTTGGCTTCGATCTCTGCCTGCCCGTTCTTGATCTTGATCTCGATGTTCGGATCGTCGCCTTCGCCTTCGACAGGCTTGCACACGACGACATACGAGACGGTGCCCCCCAGCGTCACATAGAGATACTCCGCTTCAGGAACCTTGACAGGGATCGACAACTGAAGGCCAGTGAAAGCCGCTCGCGCGACCTTCTTCGTTTTGCCGGAGACGATGACGCCGACGCTCGGATGCGACATCCACTTGTCTTGCTCGGACTGCTGTTCATCACTCACGATTCGATCTCCTGAAGAAGCGAGCGGCTGTTCAGCCGATGGCCTTGGCTGCATCCGTCAGGCCCGCGGCCAACAACGTCCTGAGATCGGTCTTCACGCCGAACGGGTTGTGGTCCATGTGCGCGATGAGAGGCTCGCTCTTGACGTAGTTGACGTACTGCGTGAGCAGCGCCCTGGCGTTCGCAAGCGCGGTCTTCCTGGCGCTGTCGTCGTCGGTCTTGCCCGCACTGGCCAAGACATCGGCCAGCCGGTGATCGACGTTGTCGAGCACGCCGTCGAGCTTGCCGACGCCCTTCTCGATTTCCTGGAGCAACGCAGGGTGAGCTTCGGAGTAATGCGACTTGATGGCCTTCTTGAGGGCATCGATGCGCTGGTCAGCCACGCGATGCACTTGCCGCCAGCCCGTTGCAGCCTGCGCGAGGCGCTCTCGCTTCTGTGCCGGCTTCAACGCGAGCCCATCCTGCGCGGTGCGGGTTGCGATGGCGGGGCCGCCCGCCCGAGCCGGCGGCGGCGATAGCTTGAGTGCCTGTAGCAGGCTCATGGGTCGGACCTCCAACCAATGGAAAGGGGAATTCGAGGAGCGAATGTGTCCTATGTATTACGAGATGGGCTGCTGATTCAAGACATTTCGAGCAAAAGATTTTCGGTGCGTCGCGTCGGCAGCCAAGGGGTTGCTTTTGAACGTCGCCGCGGTCGTGATCGAGTCATTTGCTCCCCCGAAGGCCGGGACGCCCGCGTGTCCGGCTGCAGAACGAAGTGCTACGGCGACGGCGCGCCACTGCGCCGGATCGCGGCCGCGACCGATTTCGCGAAGTCGCGAGTCAGCTGACGCGGATGGCCGTAGGCGGAGAAGTAGCCGGCGGGATTCCAGAGCCCCTGCCCTGCCCAGACGAGGGCGCCGATGCGTTTTTCCGGATCGCCGCCGAGGAATTCGGCTTCGGCGCTCAGGCCGCCATTGTCGAGCGGCACGGGCAGGATGATGAACAGGAAGACGTTGAGCGCCGGGTTGGCCGTCTTCACCGCCGTGAGGGCGGCGCGGATCCGCAGCGTTCGCGCCCCCGCGGGGCTGTCGGCAAGTTGCCAGTCGGCACCGATTTCCTCGCGAAGGGCGACGGTCGCGAGCGACGCGACCTCGGCCATCGCGGCATCGTCCTCGGTCGTCGTCAGGCGGACCTCGACGGGGGCGACGTAGACGGCATCGAAGCCGCGCAAGACGTCCGGTGTCGGGCGTTCGACGAGATTCTTCGAACCGGCTGTTTCCGGCTGCAGTCGGTCGTACGTCCCCAGGTAGCCGGACCGGGTCACCGCCTGGTTCGCGCAGCCTCCGAGGGCAGTGATGGCGACCCAGAGCACGAGGGCGGGGAGTCTGGGGCACATCGACGGGGCTTGTGCAGAGGTCTCGTCGCGCGGGTATTTCATCCGCAATCATGCGCGCGATCGGGGGTCCGAGTGCGTCGCCGGTGACGTTGTGGCAGGCGCCGGCAGGGGCCGTCGGCGAGAATCGAATCGGGGACACGCTTTCCCCACGGACTCCATACGAAAGCGTCACGCGGCGCCCGCTAGCATGGGGTGGCTACCGGGCTTTTCGCATGATTTCACCTCCGACGACGCGCTGTGACCTGCACCTGCATTCCTCCGCGTCGCTGACCACCGGTCAGTGGTTCTCGCAGTATTTCCAGGCCCCGGAAAGCTACGCCGACCCGAGAGAGCAGTACGACCTGTGCCGCAGCCGCGGCATGTCGCTCGTCACGCTCACCGACCACGACAGCATCGACGGCGGCCTGCAACTCGTCGGCCTGCCAGGCTTCTTTCTCTCGGTCGAGGTGTCGACGCGGTTCCCCGAGAACGACTGCGCCGTTCACGTGCTCGTCTTCAATGTGACGCCCGCGCAGCATGCCGCCTTGCAGCGCCTGCGCGCGAGCGTCTACGACGTCTGTCGCTTCCTGCGGCGCGAGGGCCTCGCGCACAGCTTGCCGCACCCCTTGATGAGCCCGAACTGGACCCTGGACGCGACCACGCTGGAGAAGTGCCTCGTGCTGTTCCCGACGATCGAGTCCGTCAACGGGCTGGTCGATCGGAGGATGGTCGGCGACACCGCACATCTGCTGGCGGCGCTGACCCCGGAGCTGCTGGGCGAGCTCGCGGCCCGGCACGACGTGGCGCTGCGGCACGGATCGCCGGCACGTCACGCCACCACCGCCGGCTCCGATGACCACGGCCAGCGCCGCAGCGGCTCCATCTGCACCGAGGTCGAAGGGACGCACGATGCCGCGGCCTTCCTCGAGCGCGTGATGCAGGGCGCAGGTCGCACCGTCGGCCAGGGCGGCGAGCTGAACTCGATGGCCGTGTGCATCCAGCAGACGACCTACAAGCACTTCCGGCGTGGCGCGGGAAGTGCTCGCGAACGGGGCAACCCCTTCGTCGACGCCATGGACGTGCTGGCCGGACGCGAGCCGCATGCATCGGCCCGTGAGCCGCGCGGTCGCGCCGACATCCTCGAGGCGCTGACCAAGGCGGCCGGCCGGGCGCGCATCGCTCCGGGGCCGACGCTCGACGTGCTCCGCAACCCGCAGGTGCCGAGCGACACCGACGACCGCGCCGTCGTCGACGCCGTCGCCCGCCTGAGCGACACGTTGGCCGCCTCGGCTGCCCAGGACCTCTGCGCCGCGCTGGTCGAGTTCGACCTCTACGGCGTCCTGGCGTCGACGAACGACCTGGCCGCCGCGGTCGGCGTCGCCGCGCCGCTGCTCTTCGCCGCCGACCACTTCGGACGCCAGGAGCAGCAGGCGCGACGCGTCTGGGCCGGCTGGACGGCCACGCCCCGGCCGCGTCGCCAGACCGTGCTCGCGGTGTTTTCCGACGCGCCCGCAAGCGCCAACGGCGTCGCCAAGTCGCACGCGGATCTGGCAGCGTCCTCGATTGCCGCCGGCCACCGGATCTGGTTCGCGCGCTGCGATGCGGCGCCGCCTTCGCGCGAATCGGCGACGCTGCCGTATCCGGCGCTGGCCCGCTTCCCGGTGCCGTTCTACGCCGGCATGGAGATCTGCATCCCTTCGCTGGCCGCGACCGTCGACCGGCTGTGGCGCGAGCAGGCGACCCATGTCGAGGTCGCCACCCCCGGCCCGATGGGGCTGGTCGGGCTGATCGCCGCCCAGCTGCTGCGGCTCCCGGTGACGGCCACCTTTCACACCGATTTTTCCGAGATGCTCCGCCTCTTCACGCCCGATCCCACGGCGGCTTCGCTCGCACACGCCTATCTCGGCTGGTTCTATCGCCGGGTCGACCGGGTGTTCATCCTGTCGGAGGCCGCGCGGCCGCGGCTCGCCGAGTACCGCGTGGAGCCTGGGCGCATCGCGCTGCTGCCGAGCGGGATCGATCCGGGCGATTTCTCTCCCGAGCATCGTTCCGCGTCGGTGTTTTCCGATCTCGGCATCGACGTCCGGGGCCGGCCCGTCGTGCTGAGCGTCGGGCGGCTGTCGGCCGAGAAGAATGTGGCCCTGATCGTCGACGCGGTTCGGGCATGCCAGTCGTGGCCGCAGCCGCCGCTGCTCGTCGTCGTCGGCGATGGCCCGCTGGCCGCGTCGCTGCGCAGCGACGCGGGCGACGTGCCATTCGTGTCCTTCGTCGGTACCCAGAGCGGCGTCGTCCTGCGTGAGCTCTATGCCTCCGCCTCGGCCTTCGTCTTCGCCAGCGAGATCGATACCCTCGGCCTCGTCAATCTCGAAGCCCTGGCCAGCGGCGTGCCGCTGCTCGTGCCCGCGGGGTCGCCCATCTCGGACCGGCTGCGCCACGGCGAGGAGGCCCATGTCTACAGCCTCGATGCCAGCTCGCTGGTGCAGGCCCTCGGCGCCGTGCTCACGGACAAAGACTATGCCGAGCACCTGTCGGTGAACGGCCGTCGTGCCTCGCTGACGCAGTGGGATCACCACGCGCGCGCCGACGCCTGGCAGGCGCTGGCCGGCTCACCACCCGACCTGGCGCTTGCATGAATGCCGCGCTGCTGATGTCGATCCACGACATCTCGCCGCTCACCCTGGAGGCGAGCCGCCGCCTGGTCGAGCGCGCGGCCGCGGCCGGCGTGCCCGGCTCGGCGCTGAGCTTGCTCGTCATCCCCAACCACCACGGATCGGCGCCGCTCGACGCGCACCCGGCCACCATCCGCTGGCTGCGCGGCCTCGTCGACGAGGGCGCGACGCTCTGCCTGCACGGCTGCACGCACGTGATGGCCGGCCGGCCGCGCACGCTGGTGCAATGGGCCTGGGCGCGCGCGTTCGCACGCGGGCAGGGCGAGCTGCTTCTGAGCGACGAGGCCGATGCCCGCCGGCGCCTTGCCTCCGCCGGCGAGATCTTCGCCCGGGCCGGGCTGTCGGCCGATGGCTTCGTGGCTCCCGCCTGGCTGATGTCGGCCGCGACCCGCAGCGTCGTGCGCGAGGCGGGCTTCGGCTCCGTCGAACAGATGGGCGGCATCGAATTCGAGGCGCGACTGCTCGCCCGGCGCCTGATCGGCTTCGGATCGTTGACGGCCGTCGAGGCCGCGCTCACCGGCGCGCACG
>JBDTCA010000411.1:0-4629 GCA_039923815.1 Caldimonas sp.
GACCAAGCCGCTTCGGCAAGATGGCTGTTTCACGTGGAACAACTTCGCGTCCCAGGACTTGATGCGGAACGATGTCTGGTCTCAGTAAGACTCACAGGGAGAGCAAGTGCACACTAGCGTCTTAACATGAGTCGGGTATTCTGCATCGCCAACCAGAAGGGCGGGGTCGGCAAGACGACGACCACGGTCAACCTTGCCGCCGGTCTGTCGCGCCTCGGTCGTCGTGTCCTCGTGGTCGATCTCGATCCGCAGGGCAACGCGACCATGGGCTCCGGCGTCGACAAGCGCTCGCTCGACCTCAGCGTCTACGACGTGTTGCTCGAGAACGCGACCGTGGCCGAATCGAAGCAGGCCAGCCCGAGAGGTGGGTACGACGTCGTCGGCGCCAATCGCGAGCTGGCGGGCGCCGAGATCGAACTGGTTGGTCTGGAACGTCGCGACAAGCGCCTGCGTGCCGCGCTCGAGGCCGCTTCTGCTGCTTACGACTTCGTCCTGATCGACTGCCCACCGAGTTTGAGCCTGCTGACGCTGAACGGCCTCGCCAGCGCCCATGGCGTCATCGTGCCGATGCAGTGCGAGTACTTTGCGCTGGAAGGTCTCTCCGATCTCGTCAACACCATCAAGCAGGTTCACGCCAATCTCAACCCTTCACTCGAGGTCATCGGCATCCTGCGCGTGATGTTCGACGCCCGGATCACGCTGCAGTCCCAGGTCAGCGAACAGTTGAAGGCGCACTTCGGCGACAAGGTGTTCGATACCGTGATCCCACGCAATGTCCGGTTGGCGGAGGCGCCGAGCTACGGTGTGCCGGGGCTCGTGTTTGACCCCACGTCCAAGGGCGCGCTCGCCTTCACGGAATTTGCACGCGAGATGGCGGCGCGGGTCGACACCACGAGCGCAACGGCCGTTGTGGCAGGGTAGTCACGGTGATGTGCTCAGGCTTCGACCCGGCGCTGCTGGCGCGAATCGAAGACGCCGGCATCAACGCCAGCGCGCCTGCGCAACAGCGATGGATTGACGGCTGGCTGGTTCGCTATTCGCCGGGCAAGGCCAAACGGACGCGCTGTATCCAGGCGGTGGCGTCGGGTCGGATGACGGTAGCCGACAAGCTTGCCCATTGCCTCCCGATCTACGCCGCGGCCCACCTGCGACCCTACGTGCGCATCACGCCGTTCTCGCTGCCGGAAGGGCTCGACGATGCGCTTGAAGCGGCCGGCATGGAGCGGGTCGACGACACCCGTGTCATGGTCGCGCGGGAGATCGCCACTGTGCTCGCGGCGAATGCAGGCAAGCTGCAGGAGCGTGACGCCACCGATGCCATCGACGCCGCCGGGTTCGTCGACTGGATAGGCGCGGCACGTGGCGCCAGTGCCGAAGAGCGCCGAGCGCACCTCGACCTCGTCGAGCGCTCGCCGGTGCCGCACCACGCCCTGCTGCTGCGTGACGGGGCGGGCACGGCCGTCGCCGGCGGCCAGGTGGTGGTCGAGGCCGACATCGCCGGGATTTACAGCGTGTTCACGGTGGAAAGCGCCCGTGGTCGCGGCCATGCTGGCGCGGTATGCCTGGCGCTGCTGCGATGCGCCGCGGCGAAAGGCGCACGTGTCGCCTACCTGCAGGTCGATGCCGTCAACACCGGCGCCCGCAAGGTCTACCACCGGCTCGGATTCGCGGACGGCTACGCCTACCACTACCGCACGCCGCCAGCCGGCTGAGTCGCCGGCCAGACGTCAAAGGCCAGTGCCCTCGTCGAGCCCGAGGTGGATGTTCATCGACTGCACGGCGGCGCCACTGGCACCCTTGCCGAGGTTGTCGAGCCGACACATGAGTACCGCCTGCGTCTCGCTCGCGAAAACGAAGAGGTCGACGCGATTGGTGTCGTTGCACCCCTGGACGTCGAAGAATCCTTCGGCCAGCGTGGCCGGGTCACGCAAAGGCATCACGCGCACGAAACGCTCGCCGGAATAGCGGGCCTCGAGCGCGGCCTGGAGGTCTTCGGCACGGGCCCCGCGCTTCAAGCTCGAAAGGTGCAGGGGCACGCTGACGGCCAGGCCCTTCAGGAAGTTGCCCACGATCGGCATGAACACGGGCGGCGTTTCCAGTCGGCTGTGCGTGGTCATCTCGGGCAGATGCTTGTGGCCGAGCGCGAGGCCATAAGGCCGCGGCGAGCCGAGCCGCGGATCCGCAGCCCCTTCGTATTGCTCGATCATCTTCTTGCCCCCGCCGGAGTAGCCGGTGATCGACGTGGCGGCCAGCAAGGCCGCCGACGAGATCAGGCCGGCATCGACCAGTGGCCGCACGAGGAGGATGAAGCCGGTCGCGTGGCAACCGGGGTTGGCGATCCGCTTCGAGGCGCGTATCCGGTCACGCTGGTCGGGCGCGAGTTCGGGCAGGCCGAACACCCAGTCGCTTGCCGTGCGATGCGCAGTGCTGGCGTCGATCAGGCAGGTGGCAGGGTTGGTGACAAGTGCGGCCGCCTCGCGCGCGGCTGCATCCGGCAGGCAGAGAAAGGCCACATCGGCCGCGTTGAGCAGGCGCGCACGCTCGGCAGCGTCTTTTCGCAGTTCAGGCGCGGCGCGCAGCACTTGCACGTCGCTGCGCTGGGCAAGGTATTCATGGATCCGAAGGCCGGTGGTGCCTTCCTGGCCGTCGACGAAAACGCGGGTGGTCATGGTGCTTCCGGTGGTGCGTATGCGCGAGTGAGCGCTCAGCATAAGGCAGAGCGCCGGCCGGCGCCGATCCCGCACAATCATTCGATGGCAACGAAAAAACCGAAGGGCCTCGGGCTCGGCCTCGAGGCGTTGCTGGGGCCGCGTGTCGTCGACATCGCCGCGCAGGTGGTCAACACCTCCGATGGCGAGCCGCACACCCTGCGCCTGGACCAGTTGCAGCCGGGTCGCTACCAGCCGCGCACGCGAATGGACGAGGGCGCTCTCTACGAGCTGGCCGAAAGCATCAAGGCGCAGGGCGTGATGCAGCCTGTGCTCGTGCGCCCGGTTTCCGGTGCGACGGCCAACGGCGCCAGGCGCTTCGAGATCATCGCCGGCGAGCGCCGTTTCCGTGCCGCCAAGCTCGCCGGCCTCGACGTCGTTCCGGTGCTCGTGCGCGATGTCAGCGACGAAGCCGCGGCGGCGATGGCGCTGATCGAGAACATCCAGCGCGAGGACCTGAACCCGCTCGAGGAAGCGCGCGGCCTGAAGCGCCTGACCGACGAGTTCGGCATGACGCACGAAGCGGCCGCCCGCGCCGTGGGCCGCTCGCGCAGTGCCGCGTCGAACCTGCTGCGTCTTCTCAACTTGAGCGAGCCGGTGCAACAGCTCCTGCTCGCCGGTGACCTCGAGATGGGACACGCCCGCGCCTTGCTCGCGCTCGACGGCGCCCAGCAGATCCAGGGCGCGCACGAGATCGTCGCCAGGATGCTCAATGTGCGCGAGGCCGAAAAGCTCGTCACCAAGCGCAATGCGCAGGCCGGCAAGCAGGCGCCCCTGCTCCGCGCCAAGCGCCAGAAGTCGCGCGACATCGTGCGCATCGAGCAGCAGATGTCCGATCTGCTCGCAGCCACGGTCGAGGTTCGCGTCGGCAAGCGCTCGCCGCAGGGCCAGTCGGGCGAAATCGCGATCGCGTTCTCATCGCTCGACGAGTTGAGCGGCCTGCTCGCCAAGCTGGGCCACGATCCGGCTTAGAGCGTGCCGAGGGTCATGTTCCAACGCAAGTGCGGAGGAACTTCACGCTCCACGCGTGGCTCCGATGCACGAAGGCGGTCAACGCAGAACAATTTCGGCACGTTGGTTGCTAATCTTCGAGCGTCGTCGATCGTGAACTGAACCCGCAAGGCTGCGCATGTCGCTGCTTTGCAGAACGCACGATGACCGACGCTTGACTCTGCACCTGTGGGTGGAAAGGAAAGCTCTGATGGCGCCTGCCGGGCTCCATCAGAACTTCCCCGGACGTACCGGACGGCCAAAAGCCTTCGGCGCATCCGCTTCCTCTGCTGCACAGGAGATCAAGCATGGATGTCATCAGCAACTTTGCCGCGCGCTTCGAGCGCAATCGCGAAGAAGAGCTGTCGATCGAGGAGTACCTGGACGAATGCAAGCGCAGCCCGCTTGCGTACGCCACGGCGGCCGAACGCATGCTCAAGGCGATCGGCGAGCCGACCTTCATCGACACCCGCAACGACACGCGGATGTCCCGGCTCTTCGCGAACAAGGTCATCAAGATCTATCCCGCGTTCGCCGAGTTCTACGGCATGGAAGACGCGATCGAGCAGGTCGTGAGCTACTTCCGCCACGCCGCCCAGGGGCTGGAAGAAAAAAAGCAGATCCTCTATCTGCTGGGGCCGGTGGGCGGCGGCAAGAGCTCCATCGCCGAGCGGCTCAAGCAGCTCATGGAGCACGTGCCGTTCTATGCGATCAAGGGCTCGCCGGTGAACGAATCGCCGCTCGGCCTCTTCGATCCCGCCGAGGACGGGCCGCTTCTCGAAAAGGAGTACGGCATCCCGCGCCGCTACCTGAATCGCATCCTCAGCCCGTGGGCCGTCAAGCGGCTCGATGAATACGGCGGCGACATCCGCCGCTTCAAGATCGTCAAGCGCCACCCGAGCGTGCTCAAGCAGGTCGGCGTCTCGAAGAC
>JBDTCA010000412.1:0-2976 GCA_039923815.1 Caldimonas sp.
GAAGCGCTGCCGCCAGGCTCGCTGGGCGAGAACCTGACCCTCGAAGGCGTGCTTGAAAAGGACCTGTGGATCGGTGATCTGCTGCGTTTCCCGGGCTGCGTGATGGCGGTCAGCGAACCGCGTACGCCGTGCACCAAATTTAACGCCGCGATGGGCTTCAAGCAGGCTTCCAGACTGATGGCGCAAAGCGCCTGGTGCGGCGCTTACCTGGCAGTGCGCGAGCCGGGCACCCTGGCCGCCGGCGAGAGCTTCAGCATCGAGCCGGGGCCACGCGAGGTCGGCATCACCGAACTGTTTCGGGCGCGCATGAGCCGCGCACGCCTGTGAGTCCGGCCATCTTCGGGAGTCTGGACTGATGCTGGCCTACCGCCACGCCTTTCACGCCGGCAACCATGCCGATGTGCTCAAGCACGTCGTCTTGATGCTCGTGCTGGCACACATGAACCTGAAGCCGAAGCCTTACCGCTTCGTCGACACCCACGCCGGTGCCGGCGGCTACTCGCTCGAAGGCCATTACGCCCAGAAAAAGGGCGAGTTCGAACAGGGCATCGGTCGCCTGTGGACTCGCGACGACCTGCCGGCGCCGGTGGCCGACTACGTCGCCCTCGTGCGCCGCTTCAACCCCGACGGCAAGCTGTTGCAGTACCCCGGTTCGCCCGCGATCGCGCAGATGATGCTGCGCCCGCAGGACCAGCTGCGCGGCTTCGAGCTGCACCCCACCGAGCAGAAGATCCTGCGCGCGACGCTGGCGGGCGACCGCCAGGCGACCGCCTACGACGGCGACGGCTTCGTCGGCCTCAAGTCGCAGATCCCGCCGCCGTCGCGCCGTGCTGCCGTGCTGATCGACCCGAGCTACGAAGGCAACGGCGACTACCCGAAGGTGGTGGCGACGCTGCGCGATGCGCTGGCGCGATTCGCCGAGGGCGTCTACATGGTCTGGTATCCGCAGGTCACCAAGGTGGAGGCTGCCGAGCTGCCGCGCCGGTTGCAGGCGCTGGCGCCCGGCGCCTGGCTGCATGCCCGGCTGACGGTGCAGCAACCCGACGCCCAGGGCTTCGGCCTCGCCGGCAGCGGCATGTTCATCCTCAACCCGCCGCATTCGCTGCACGGGCCGCTGGGCAAGGTGCTTCCCTATCTGGTCGAGACGCTCGGCCAGTACGGCGGGGCCCATTTCTCGATCGATCGCGTCGCCGACTGACCCGGGCGGGCGCCGGCCGCCCGTCGGCAAGCTCGGGCCCAGGAGCGTTCGCGGGCTCACGTTGCGCGCCAGGGCGGCGCGAACATGTTTCGCCGATGCAAAGATCTACACCGTTGCCACCGGATTGCCAAGCTGAGTCTCCCCGTAGTGACCGTGCTTCCTGCACTTGCGAAGATGTTTGCTTGACCCCGTCGCGCGCGGCCATTTGCGGGGGTCTGAAACCGGCCTACGCCCGAGAAAACGGGCGAGTGCCGCACAGCGCAGAGTCACCACGTCAATCGAGGGAAAATCATGTTTCGGAAAAATGCAGTTTCGCGGGCCGCCATGGCTCTTTGTGCCAGCGGCTTCGCTGTCGGCGTGGCGGCGCAGCCACAACCGCCCGCCGTCCAGCAGTCTCCCTCGGGCTCCACGCTGGAACGAGTCGAGGTCACAGGCTCGCGGATCAAGCGCATCGACACCGAAACGCCTTCGCCTGTTCAGGTCATCACCCGTGAGCAGATCGAGCGCTCCGGCGCCTTTTCGGTCACCGAGGTCCTGAAGCGCACGCCGGCAGCCAATGCCGGCTCGTTCGACGAGAACGCCGTCGCCAGCTTCACTCCCGGCGCCGGCGGCGTCTCGCTGCGCGGCCTGGGGCCGCAGGCGACGCTCGTCCTCATCAACGGACGGCGCGTGTCCCCGTTCGGGTTCGCCTCCGGCGGCCAGACGACCTTCGTCGACGTGAACCAGATTCCGGTCGATGTCGTCGAACGCATCGAGATCCTGCTCGACGGCGCATCGGCGATCTACGGCTCCGATGCCATCGGCGGAGTCGTCAACGTCATCCTCCGCAAGGACTTCAACGGATTCCAGGCGTCGGGCTCATTCGGTCGCTCGACCCACGGCGACGCCGACTCCAGGCGCGGCTCGCTCACCTACGGCAAGGGCTCGCTGGCCAGTGACGGCTACAACTTCTTCATCAACTATTCGCACATCGACCAGGACCCGGTCAAGGCGAACCGGCGCGATCGCACGCAGACCGCCGACTTGCGGCGGTTCGGCCTCGCCGACCTGCGCTCGAGCTATGCGGGCAACCTCTACGCCGCGACCGGCGTCTCGGGCGGTGCCTTCATCGGTACCGTCAACTGCACGCCGATCCAGGAAACGGGCGCTGCGGTCAACAACCGCTGCTACTACGCCGGCACCGATCACCAGGACGTCATCGCCGACTCGAAGCGCGACTCCGTCACGCTCGCCGGCACCGCCTCGCTCGGACGCGGCTTCGAGCTGTTCGGCGACGCCACCATCGGCCGCACCAAGTTCAAGCAGGAAAGCCCCTCCTACAGCTCCAGCACCTACTACTCCACCGGCACGCTCGATCACGCGTACATCCCGCTGCCAGCCGGCCATCCGCAGAACCCCACGGCAAACACCGTCGCACTGCGCTACCGCTTCGCCGACGTGCCTCACGTCACCGCGGCCGAAAGCGACACGCAGCGCGTGGTGGCCGGTATCCGCAATCCTGATCTGAATGGCTGGGACGTCGAGTCGGCGCTGCTGTATTCGCACTCCAGCACCCGGATCACGACGACCGGACTCCTCAATGACAACGTCCTGCTGAACGAAGTACTCGACGCCAATGGCAATGCCCGGCCGACCTTCATCTTCGGCAATCCCTCGTCTTTATCTTGGAATGAAATGTCGAATGGTTTACTAAAGTTCTGGCCAAGATCATGCGAAGTGCAGGCCTGCAATGCTTTGCCGCTAGGCATCAGGGATTCAAAGGTGAGCGTGTTGGCGGC
>JBDTCA010000413.1:0-5333 GCA_039923815.1 Caldimonas sp.
TGAAAATCCGGTTTTCTGAAAAGCACAAAACGCAATCGAATCAGTGCTTTGCCCTTGTTAATTAAACCAAATCATCATTAGGCGACGAGCAAACCTCAACTGTCGCTTGAGGTCCGTGAAACATCCACGGCGCCGAAAAGTGTCTCGAAATTCACACTGGTCGCACGGGCCACCTCGTCGATCGAGATTCCTTTGACTGCGGCAAGTTGTGCTGCGACCAATGGCACGTTGGCGGGTGTGTTCGCCTTGCCGCGAAAAGGGACTGGCGCGAGGTACGGACTGTCGGTCTCGATCAGGCACCGGTCCAGGGGCACGAATGCGGCCACGGCCCGCAGTTCCGCCGCGGTCTTGAAAGTCAGGATGCCGGAAAACGAGATGAAGAATCCGAGATCGAGCGCTGCTCGCGCCACCTCGGCCGTCTCGGTAAAGCAATGGAAGACGCCTGTGGCGCTCCCGTCACTCGCCTCCTCGCGCAGCACCCGAAGTGTGTCTTTCGATGCGCTTCGTGTGTGGATGACAAGCGGCAGAGACGTCTGGCGTGCCGCACGGATATGGACGCGAAATCGCTCTCGCTGCCACTCCATCTGCTCCAGGCTACGGCCGTCGAGTCGGAAATAGTCCAGTCCCGTCTCGCCGATCGCCACCACGCGAGGTCGCTTCGCCAGTGCCACCAGCGTCTCGACCGATGGTTCGCGGCTCGCCTCGTCTTCCGGATGAACGCCGACGCTGCACCAGAAGTTTTCGTAGGCCATCGCGAGCGCATGCACCTGGTCGAATTCATCGAGCGTCGTACAGATGCACAGAGCTCGGTCGACGCTCGCCGCAGCCATCGCCGCGCGGATCGCCGGCAACCGGGCGCTGAGGCCAGGGTCGTTCAGATGGCAATGAGAGTCGACAAACATCGGGTGGTGGCGGCTGGCGGGTGCCGCGCACCGGCCGCAGAGCAGTCAGATCGTCTGAGTCGGCTTGGCAGAAGACAGCGCCGTGCCGAGCGATTCCTCGATGCGCTGGCGCAGGGCTCGGCTCTTGTCATCGTTCGGAAAGCGGACGCCGACGCCCTGCGTGCGCCCACCCGACGCATTCGCGGGAGTGATCCAGCCGACCTTACCGGCCACGGGATAGCGCTGCGGGTCTTCCGGAAGCGACAGCAGCAGGTAGATGTCCTCACCCAGCTTGTAGTCGCGCGTGGTCGGCACGAAGATGCCGCCGTCGCTGAACATCGGCATGTAGGCGGCGTACAGCGCGCCCTTCTCGCGGAACACGAGCTGGATGACGCTCGGACGTGCCGCCGCTGGCGCAGGAACGGCGATGCGGGCAGCAGGTTCGCTCATCGCGCAATCTTAGCGAGATGACGCCGCGTGGCCCTGCGGCGATCGCGCCGTTTTCAACGCTTCGTGGCCCTGCTGAACGAGACTTTCGACGCTGAGATCGACGCTCCAGGGATGCTCGGCGTCTCTCGCGACGCGCTGGAGCTCCACCGACCAGCGCAGGATGGCGACCAGATCGGCACCCGCCGGGACGCTGCCGTCCGGGAAATACCGCGAAGGTGCCCCGCATGACAGTGCCGCGGCGTCGTGGCAAAGCTTTTGCAGCATGTCGACCACCATCGCCATCGGCAAGCCATGAAGCGCTGCCGCTTCGCCTCGCGCAACGCGCGCCGGCAAGTTACGCCATGCACCGGCGTCGACGCCAAGCGCCCGCCACCCCAGCACTTCGTCGGGCTGGCCGCCGCACGCGCCGAGCATGACCGCGGCATCGACGACGCCCTGCCCGGCCAGCCAGCGTTCGGCGTCCGCATGCGGCGGCACCGGCAAGGGAATCGACTGGCAGCGGCTGCGTACCGTCGGCAACAAGGCGTCGGCTGCGGCCGTGCAGAGCACGAAGCGGGCGACGCCAGCCGGCTCTTCGAGTGTCTTCAGGAACGCGTTGGCGGCGACGACGTTCATGCGCTCGGCAGGATAGGCGACCACGACCTTGCCGCGGCCGCGAGCTGAAGTGGTAATGGCGAACTCGACGGCAGCGCGGACCGACTCGACGCGGATGTCCTTGCTCGGCTTCTTCTTCTTGCCGGAGCCGCCGTCGCCGCCCTCCTCACCGTCGCCGGCAGCCGACCAACCCAGGGCTTCGCGCAGGGCATCGGGCACAAGCACGAGCAGATCGGGGTGCGACCGGGCACGAACAAGCCGGCAGCTCGCACACGCGCCGCAGGGCCGCAGCGCCAGAGGCAACGACGTGTCCTCGCACAGCCAGGCCTGGCCCAGCGCCAGCCCCAGCTCGAACTGGCCCACGCCGCGAGGTCCGTGTATGAGCAACGCATGCGCTGTCTGCGTCTCCAGCGCCCGTTGCAATGGCGCAGCGAGCCAGGGCAGCGGCACGGCGGGCACCGATTCAGCGGCCACGGCGAAGACCTGACTCGACCTGGCGCGCCACGTCGTCACGATCCCGAGCCGCGTCGATGCGAACGAATCGACCCGGCTCGGCAGCCATGCGGGCCAGATAGCCATCGCGGACGCGCGCAAAGAAGGCGACATCCTCAGCCTCGAAACGGTCGGCAGCGCGCGCCTGGGCACGTCGCTTCGCGGCAAGCTCGGGCCCGATATCGAACCAGAGGGTGAGGTCCGGTCGCAGACCGCCGTGGACCCACTCCTCCAGCACGGCCAGCGTCTCCAGGCTCTGGCCCCGACCATGACCCTGATAGGCGAACGTGGCGTCGGTGAAACGATCACACAGGACGGTGTCGCCTCGTTCGAGCGCGGGCGCGACGACCCGTTCGACGTGATCGCGCCGAGCCGCGAAGACGAGCAAGGTCTCCGTGACGCCGCCCATCGACTCGTGAAGCACGAGCTCGCGCAGCTTCTCTGCCAACGCCGTCCCGCCGGGCTCACGGGTGCAGACGACTTGCTCGCCGCCGACACGCAAGGTGGCGGCGACGGGTTCGATGTGACTCGACTTGCCGGCGCCGTCGATGCCCTCGAAGGTGATGAACCGACCCTTCACGGCGGGCTCTTGCGCTGAAATCGGTTCACCGCCCGATTGTGATCGGCGAGCGTCTCGCTGAACTCGCTGCTGCCGTCGCCGCGGGCGACGAAAAAGAGCGCTTTCGTCCGTTCCGGATGCACTGCGGCGAGCAGCGACGCCTTGCCCGGATTCGCTATCGGCGACGGCGGCAGGCCTGCTCGCGTGTAGGTGTTGTAGGGCGTATCGGCGAGCAGGTCGCGCTTGCGGAGGTTGCCGTCGAACGCAGGGCCGAGCCCGAAGATCACCGTCGGATCGGTCTGCAGAGGCATGCCTATTCGCAGCCTGTTGATGAAGACGCCAGCCACAAGACCGCGATCGCTGCCGACGCCGGTTTCTTTCTCGACGATGGAGGCCAGCGTAAGCGCATCGTCGGCGCTGCGCAGCGGTGTGGCGGGGTCGCGCTCGCGCCAGGCTTGCGCGAGCTGCGCCTGCATTGCGCGATAGGCTCGCACCAGCACCGTGAGGTCGGTCGAGCCTTTGCTGTAGGCGTAGGTATCGGGGTAAAAGCGCCCTTCCGGCGACACGCCCGGCGCGCCAATTGCAGCCATCACTGCCGCGTCGCTCATTCCCGCGGTCGCGGGCTTCAGCGCTTCGGCGCGGCCGAGCTCGGCACGGACCTGGCCGAAGGTCCAGCCTTCGGTGAGGCGCACCACCGCCAAGGTCTCGTCGCCACGCACCATCTTCTCGAGCAGCGAGCGCGGCGTGGTGCCGTTGCCGGCTTCGTAGCTGCCGGCACGAATGCGGCGCGCCTGGCCAGACCATCTGAACCACTCATAAAGAAAGAGCGGCGAGGTCTGTACGCCCGCTCGGACCCAGGCATCGGCGATGACGCGCGGCGAGCTGCCTGCGTCGATCGAAAGCTCCACCGGATCGGCAACCAAGGTGAGTGGGCGGTTCAACCAGACCGCCGCGGCAAGCGCGGCGGCAACCGCGGCAACGAGGACGAGCGCCACCGCGGCGAACAGAAAACGGCGCGTCTTCATCGCAAAACGCGCCCCGTGCGGGCATCGATGCCCCACTCGAACGGCGTCATGGCGGCTGATGATAATGGTGCATGGACGCATCGATCACGCTCGACGGCAGTTGCCGGATCGAAGACCTGGGCGTCATCCGCGCCGAGGGCCCCGACGCCGCAGCTTTCCTGCAAGGCCAGCTCACCAACGACGTCCTGAACCTCCCCGAGTCGCGCGCCCGCCTTGCTGGCTTCTGTTCGGCCAAAGGGCGTTTGCAGGCGACGTTCATTGTCTGGCGCAGTGGCGCGACCACGTTCTATCTCGTGTGTTCGACGAGCTTGCTCGCGGCGACGATGAAGCGCCTGTCGATGTTCGTGATGCGTGCCAAGTGCAAGCTGGTCGATGCCAGCGCCGAGATCGAGCTTCATGGGCAAGTCGGGCGAAGTGCCACGACGACCCTCGCCGACGCGGCTGTCTGGGACAAGCGCGAGCTTGCTGCCGGCAGTGTCGTCCGGCTGCCCGATGTCGACGGTTTGCCACGTGCGCTGGTCGCCTTACCGGCAGGCTCGGGTGATGGGTTCGAGGGGCATCCCGCGTTGTCTGTCGACGCCTGGCGCTGGCTCGACGTGCGCAGCGGCATCTGCACCATCGAGGCGGCCACGGTCGATCTCTTCGTTCCCCAGATGCTCAACTTCGAACTCGTCGGCGGCGTCGATTTCCAGAAGGGCTGCTACCCGGGCCAGGAAGTCGTGGCCCGCAGCCAGTACCGCGGCACGACCAAGCGCAGGACCTTCCTTTTCGACTGCGACGCGTTGCCGTCACCCGGAGAAGATGTATTTGCTTCCGGCAATGACGCTGGCGAACCGGTGGGTATCGTCGTCAATGCGGCGCGTCGACCCGATTCCACGGGCGCGAGCGCCTTGATCGAGGTGCGTCTCGGCGCGCTCGACGCGAGCTCGCTTCATCTCGCGTCGCCCGGTGGCTCCGATTTGCGACGGGTGGCGCTGCCCTACCCCGTCGTGCTCGAGGCGGATGCCGCACCGTGAGGCGGTCACCGGGTCCCCGCGAGCTCTTCGTCTGGT
This sequence comes from Caldimonas sp., assembly GCA_039923815.1. GTDB lineage: Bacteria > Pseudomonadota > Gammaproteobacteria > Burkholderiales > Burkholderiaceae_C > Schlegelella_A. Next base: position 5,054 of record JBDTCA010000413.1, read on the forward strand.
ACCGCGTCGAGGCAGCACGCCTGCGGCCGGCCCATGCGGCGGTGCTCGAGATGCAGGATCGACTTCGGGCAGAAGTCTCCGGGTTGCAGGCCCGCCTTCTGACCCGATCCGAGGACGGCTCGACCGTGCAGACCTGGATGGAAACCTATGCGAGGCCGGATGACGTGCAGGGTGTCTGCACCGCAACGCAGGCGCTCATCGAAGACCGCGCCCGCAGTCTCGCAGCGATGACCGAAGGTGCCCGCCACGCCGAAGCCTTCCTGCCGGCCTGACCCGATCG
>JBDTCA010000414.1:0-4997 GCA_039923815.1 Caldimonas sp.
ATCAAGGCGCCGGAGGAGTTCGATGTCAAGCGCGGCAAATGGAGCTTCGCCAACCTGCCGGTGATCCCGCCGCACTTCGACCTGGCGCCGCTCGACAAGACGAAGACGCGGCTCAACGCGATCGTCAAGCTGGCCAAGAGGAAGGACGTGAGCGAGCTCATCAACGCCTGCGACGCCGGCCGCGAGGGCGAGCTCATCTTCCGGCTCATCCAGCAGCACGCGAAGAGCAAGCACCCGGTCCGCCGCCTCTGGCTGCAGAGCATGACGCCGGCCGCCATCCGCGACGGCTTCGAGCACCTGCGCAGCGACAAGCAGATGCTGCCGCTGGCCGACGCCGCCCGTTGCCGGTCCGAGGCCGACTGGCTGGTCGGCATCAACGGCACGCGGGCGATGACCGCCTTCAACTCGCGCGACGGCGGTTTTTTCCTCACCACCGTCGGCCGGGTCCAGACGCCGACGCTGTCGATCATGGTCGTGCGCGAGGAGCTGATCAGGAAGCACGTCTCGCGCGACTACTGGGAAGTGCGCGCGACTTTCGCCGTCGGCGCCGGCGAGTACGAAGGCAAGTGGTTCGACCCGAAGTGGAAGAAGAACCCCGACGATGCCGAGTTGCGCTCCGACCGCGTGTGGCACGAGGCCGATGCCTTCGCCATCGCCGAGGCAGTGCAGGGCGAACCGGCCACCGTCAGCGAGGAAGCCAAGCCGAGCACGCAGGCGCCGCCGACGCTCTACGACCTGACGAGCCTGCAGCGCGAGGCCAACTCCCGCTTCGGCTTCTCGGCGCGCACCACGCTGTCGATCGCGCAGGCGCTCTACGAGAAGCACAAGGTCCTCACCTACCCGCGAACCGACAGCCGCGCCCTGCCCGAGGACTATCTCGCGGTGGCCAAGGACACCGTGGCGATGATCTCTAAGGAAGACCTGCCCGGGCCGCTGCGGGCGCTCGCCGTGCACGCGAAGACGGCGATCAAGGAGGGCTATATCAAGCCGTCGAAGAAGATTTTCGACAACGCCAAGGTCTCTGATCACTTCGCGATCATCCCGACGCTGATGGCACCGAAGAGCCTGTCGGAGATCGAGGCCAAGCTCTACGACATGGTCGCCAAGCGTTTCCTGGCGGTGTTCTTTCCGCCGGCCGAGTTCATGGTCACGACGCGGATCTCGACCGTCGCCAAGGCCGACAAGGAGTTCCGCTTCCAGACCAACGGCAAGGTCATGGTCAAGCCCGGCTGGCTCGCGGTCTACGGCAAGGAGGCACAGGAAGACGACGCCAACCTCGTCGCCGTCGCCGCGGGCGAGATCGCGCGCGCCGAGAGCGTCGACGTCAAGGCGCTGAAGACCAAGCCGCCGGCGCGCTACACCGAGGCGACGCTGCTGTCGGCGATGGAAGGCGCCGGCAAGCTGATCGACGACGACGAGATACGCGAGGCGATGGCCGAGAAAGGCCTGGGCACGCCGGCGACGCGCGCCGCCACCATCGAGGGCCTGATCTACGAGAAGTACATCCATCGCGATGGCCGCGAGCTCGTTCCCGGCGCCAAGGCCTTCCAGCTGATGACGCTGTTGCGTGGCCTCGGCGTCGAGGACCTCACCAAGCCCGAGCTCACCGGTGCCTGGGAGTTCCAGCTGGCGGAGATGGAGAAGGGCCTGCTCGAGCGCGAGACGTTCATGAAGAGCATCGCCGAGATGGCCGAGCGCATCGTCCGCAAGGCCAAGGAGTACGACCGCGACACCATTCCCGGCGACTACACGACGTTGAAGAGCCCGTGCCCGAACTGCGGCGGCGTCGTCAAGGAGAACTACCGGCGTTTCGCCTGCATCGGCTTTCCCGAGGGCAAGGCGAGCGACAAGGCGCACACGCCGGTCGAGAGCTGCGGGTTCTCCATCAGCAAGATTCCGGGCAGCCGCGCCTTCGAGTTGCCCGAGGTCGAGACCTTCCTCAGCGAGCACCGGATCGGGCCGCTCGAGGGCTTTCGCTCCAAGGCGGGCTGGCCTTTCACGGCCGAGCTCAAGCTGGTGCGAGACGAGGAGCTGAACAACTGGAAGCTGGAGTTCGATTTCGGCGAGGACGCCAAGCGCGAGGGCGAGTCCGGCGAGCCGGTCGACTTCGGCGAGCAGGAGGCGCTCGGGAAGTGCCCGAAGACGCAGGGCAGCGTCTTCGAGTTCGGCACCAACTACGTCTGCGAGCATTCGGTCGGACCGGCGACGACGTGCGACTTCAAGAGCGGCAAGGTGATCCTGCAGCAGCCCGTCGGCCGCGAGCAGATGACCAAGCTGCTCGCCAGCGGCGCGACCGACCTGCTGGAGGGATTCGTCTCCAACAAGACGCGCCGCAAGTTCAAGGCGCGCCTGGCCTGGGATGCCAAGGAGGGCAAGGTCGTGTTCGCGTTCGAGCCGCGCGCGGCCAAGGTGCCGGCGGCGAAGAAGGCGGCCGCGACGAAGACCGCCGCGACGAAGACCGCCGCCAAGAAGAGCCCGGCGAAAAAAGCGGCGGGCTGACGGCGCCGACCCGAAGTGCGGATCGATAGGCTCCAGGTCGACGGCGCGGGTTTGCGCCTGCAGCGACGCGGTGCCGTCCGACTGCGGCAGCGGCAGGTCGCGCCGAGACTCTGCCGGGTTGCCACGACCTTGCAGGAGTCACCATGACCCGTCGCCCCATGCTTCTCCGTGCCGCCAGCCTTGCGCTCAGCCTGGGCGTCGTCTTCGCCGCTGCGGCCCAGGACGCGCCTCGCAAGCCGCCGCGGCGACTGCCGCCGACGGCGATCGACAACAACCGGGTTCCGGCCGGCGTTGACACCGGCTCGCCCTTGACCACCGATGCGCTGCCGCTCGGCACGCCGATCCAGCCGGCAACGGCCCTGGAACGCAACCAGATCAGGGATCGAGCGGCGGCGGCCCGGGCCGCTGCCCGGCGGGGTGGCGCCACCGCATCGGCGCCTGCGGCAACGTCGTCGGGGCCGATGGCGAACCGCGTTCCGCCAGGGCCGGCGGCGCTCGGCGCGCAGACCGACCCGCGCAATGCGACCGCTGCAGCCACGGCAGCCGAGCGGGCAACGTCGCCGGGCCTGCGCTTGCAGGCCAGCTCGCCGCGCTGAGGTTCGGCACAAGCCTCCCTTCTTTCCGCCGTCGTGGCTCGATCCGGCGGGCGCGGCGGCGCATCGATCCTCACCGTGGCCGAATCCAAGCTCGCTGTCTACGCCGCCATCGGCGCCAATGTCGCCATTGCCGTGGCGAAGTTCGTGGGTGCGGCAGCGACCGGAAGCTCGGCCATGCTGTCCGAGGGCATCCATTCGGTCGTCGATACCGGCAACGGCCTGCTGCTGCTGGTCGGCCTGCACCGTGCCGGCCTGCCTGCCGATCCGACGCATCCGTTCGGTCACGGCAAGGAGCTCTACTTCTGGAGCCTGATCGTCGCCGTGCTGATCTTCGGTGTCGGAGGCGGCGTCTCGATCTACGAAGGCATCCTGCATCTGATGTCTCCGCCGCGTCTAGAGGACCCCGGCTGGAGCTACGCGATCCTCGGCGGTTCGTTCCTGTTCGAGGGCGCCAGTCTCGCGATCGCCGTGCGCCAGTTCCTGGGCGCGATCGCCGGCGCTCCCTTCTGGAAGTCGCTGCGCGACAGCAAGGATCCATCTCTCTACACCGTGATGGCCGAAGACAGCGCCGCCCTGGCCGGCCTGGCCGCTGCCGGCCTGGGCATCTGGGCCAGCCACAGCCTCGGCATGCCGTCACTCGACGCCGTGGCGTCGATCGTCATCGGGCTGATCCTCTGCGCCGTCTCGACGCTGCTCATCGTGCAGTCGCGCAAGCTGCTCGTCGGCGAGGCCGTTGCGCCCGAGACGGCCAAACGGATCCGCGCCATCGCGCAGGCCGAATCGTCCGTCTACCGCGCTGGCTGGCCCATGACGATGCATCTCGGGCCCGACGACGTGCTGCTCGCGCTCGATGTCGAGTTCTGTCAGGGCGCCGATGCCGAAGCAGTGATGCGTGCCATCGACCGCATCGAGCAGGCCGTGCGTGCGCAGGTGCCCGAGGTCGGCCGCATCTACATCGAGTCGCGCCGCGTCGAGCGTGCCGAGGCGGCTCCGGTGGGTGCCGTTCCCGGTTCGGCAGCGCGCTGACCGGGCCGGGCGATCAGCCCAGCGCGGCCACGGAGGCGGTCGCCACCAGCTCGGTGAAGAGCGCCAGCGACGCCTGGCCGGACACCGCATACGGGTCGAGCACGGCCTGCTCCGAGTACTTGAGCAGCAGCGCCGGATTGAGGCGATTCATGTTGACCTGGCCCATCGCCCAGCTCGAGAAGCTGCGCTCGCCGATCTCTTCGTAGGCCAGCAGCATCACTTCGTGATGGCGGCTGTCCTGCGCGATGCGGTTGTAGAGCGCGCTGACCGCCGGGCGGCTGCCTTCGAGCACCTGCAGGAAGACGCCGGCATTCGAGCAGAAGCACAGCACACCGGTAATGCCCGCCGGCGGGTTGCACTCCTTCGACTTCTTGAGGATGGCAGCGAGCACGTCGCCATCGACCGCGGCCGCAGCCCGGCTCGCATACATCAGTCGGACCAGCATCGTCGGCTCCTATCTCTTTCTGGACAGCAGCGAGAGAAACTCGCGGCGCAGGTTCGAGTCCTTGAGGAACGCCCCGCGCATGACGCTGTTGGTCATCTTGGCGTCGTCGTCCTTGACGCCACGCCAGTGCATGCAGAAGTGGTCGGCCTCCATGACGATCGCCAGGCCATCGGGCTTGACGCGGTCCTGCAGCTCGTCGGCAAGCATCGTCACCGCCTCTTCCTGGATCTGCGGGCGGCTCATGATCCAGTCGCAGATCCGCACGTATTTCGACAGGCCGATCAGGTTCGAGTGCTCGTTCGGGAGCAGGCCGATCCAGACCTTGCCGATGATCGGGCAGAGGTGATGCGAGCAGGCGCTGCGCACCTTGACCGGCCCCACGATCATGAGCTCGTTCAGGCGCGAGACGTTCGGGAACTCGGTGACGGTGG
>JBDTCA010000415.1:0-2584 GCA_039923815.1 Caldimonas sp.
GGGAAGACGAACGGCGTCAGCGCCAGCGCGAGCACGATGAGCACGAGCGCGGCGGCAAGCCAGCGGCTGCGCGGCAGGTCGTGCGAGAGAAGGCGCGCGAACATCGCCGCGGTCCTATCGGCTCGTCACCGGATAGAGGCCCTGCGGCCGCCAGAGCAGCACCGCGACCATCAGACCGATGCTCGAGAACATCGTGAGCTTCGGCGCCAGGAAGCCCACGTAGTTCGTCATCAGCCCCACCAGCAGCGCGCCGACGACGCAACCGAGCGTGGAGCCGAGACCGCCCATGATGATGACGATGAAGATGAGCACGTTGACCTGGCCGCCGATTTGCGGCACCACGATCTGCTGGTTCATGCCCCACAGGCAGCCACCGAGTCCGGCCAGCGCCGAGCCGGCCGCGAAGACGCCCACGAAGAGCCGCCGGATCCGGTAGCCCAGGCTCTCGACCATCTCGCGGTCCTGCACGCCGGCGCGGATGAGCAGGCCGATCTTGGTGCGGTTGAGCGTGTAGATCAGGGCCGCCAGCACGACCAGGCCGACGACCACCGACACCAGCCGCAGCTTGTCGACCGTGGCCTCGCCGATGAGGATCGATCCGCGCAGCGCCTCCGGCGGCGGCAGCGCGATCTGCTGCGGGCCCCAGACCGCCTTGATGAGCTCCTCGCCGACGATGGCGCCGCCGAGCGTGACGAGGATCTGCTTCAGGTGCTGGCCGTAGACCGGCCGCACGATCACGCGCTCGAAGCCGAGGCCGATGGCACCGGAGAGCGCCATCGCCGCCAGCATCGCAACTGCGATCACGGCGAGGTTGAGGGCCAGGCTCGGCGACGCCGCCCAGCCCCCCAGCGCCACGAAGACCGTGGCCGTGACATACGCGCCGAGGGCGATGAACAGGCTGTGGCCGAAGTTCAGCACGTCCATCAGTCCGAACACCAGCGTCAGGCCGGAGGCGGTGATGAAGACGATCATCCCCATCGCCAGGCCGGCGAGGGTCAGCGTGATCCAGGTCGAGGTCGAGCCGACGGCGGGCCAGGCCGCCAGCGCGAGCACGACGACGAGCGCCAGTGGAACCCCATCGAAACGGCGTCGCGCAATGGCGTCGGCGGCGACGACCGCGCTGGCTGTCGCGCCCGCGGTCGCGGTCGTGTCGGCCCCGGCGACGCTCATTGATGCACCGCCAGCGACAGGCCGAGCAGGCGCTGCTGCAGCGCATCGTCGTCGGCGAGCGCGGCCATCGCGCCGCGGTGGACGACCCGGCCATCGTCCATCACCGCCACGTGGTCGCCGAGCGCCTTCGCGACCGCGAAGTTCTGCTCGACCAGCAACACCGTCGTGCGCGTGCGTTTGAGTTCGCGCAGCGCGGCGATGAGGTTCTGCACGATCGACGGCGCCAGGCCCTTGCTCGGCTCGTCGATCAGCAACAGCCGGCGCGGCTCGATCATGGCGCGGGCGATGGCCAGCATCTGCTTCTGGCCACCCGAAAGCTTGCCGGCCGGGTAGAGCCAGAACTTCTTCAGTGCCGGGAACAGGCCGAACAACCAGTCGAGGCGCGCGCTGTCGAGTTGTTCCAGCGTGCGTGCGCCGCGGGCCGCGAGCAGCATGTTCTCGGCCACGCTCAGGTCGGCGAAGACGCCCATGTTCTCGGGCACGTAAGCGATGCCGAGGCGGGCGATCGCCGGCGTGGGCTGGGCCGCGATGGGCTGGCCGTCGAAGCCGATCGTCCCTTGCGACGCCGACCACAGGCCCATGATCGTGCGCAGCGTCGTCGTCTTGCCGGCGCCGTTGCGGCCAAGCAGCATCGTCACCTCGCCCTCGGCCACCGCGAGGTCGACGCCGTGCAGGATGTGATACGCGCCGATGTGCGTGTGCACGCCTTCGAGCGTGAGCAGGGGGCTGCTCACGCCGCCACGGTCTCCGGCGTCATGCCGAGGTAGGCGCTCTGCACGATCGGCGATGCGATCACCGCCTCGGGCTCGCCGTCGGCGACGAGCTGGCCGTTGTGCAGCACGACGATGCGGTCGGCGAGCTCGCGCACCACGTCCATCTTGTGCTCGACCAGAAGGATGGTCTTGGTCGCATCGCCCTTCAGCGCCCGGATCAGGTCGAGGATCACCGGCACGTCGGCGGTGCTCATGCCGGCAGTGGGCTCGTCGAACATGTACACGGCCGGCTCGAGCGCCATCAGCATCGCGACCTCGAGCTTTCGCTGGTCGCCGTGCGGCAGGCTGCTCGCGGCCGCGTCGGCACGGGAGCCGAGGCGAACCTGCTCGACCAGCGCGTGCGCCCGCGCCAGCGTCTCCTGGCGGTCAAGCCACACCGAGAACAGGTTCAGGCCCTCGCGGCGACGCGACTGCACCGCCAGCCGCACGTTCTCGACCACGCTGAGGTTCGGGAACAGCTGTGTCAGCTGGAAGGCGCGACCGATGCCGAGGTGGGTGCGCGCCGAGACGCTCTCGTTCGTGATGTCACGGCCGTTCAGCCGCACCGAACCGGTGCTGGCGCGAAGCTGGCCGGAGATGAGGTTGAACCAGGTCGTCTTGCCGGCGCCGTTCGGGCCGACGATCGCCGTCAGCGTGCCCGG
>JBDTCA010000416.1:0-11318 GCA_039923815.1 Caldimonas sp.
TCGCTGCGAAGCTGGCTCATGCGGGCATGGTCGCGGGCGCTGCCGAAGAAGGTGAAGCGCTTCTCGCGGGTGTTGATGCGGCCGTCGAGAGCGACGGCCGTGTTGCTCACGACCTTCACGCGCCGCGCCGTCGCGTGATGCGCACTCCCGCCCATTCGAGGCCCTGGACAGGCGGCCGCTTGCGGACGCTGACGGTGACGTGATCGACCAGCGGGTTGCGCAAGGCGACTTCGGCCAGCACCTCGGCGACGCGCTCGATCAGCAGGAACTCGCGGCCCTGGACGGCGTCGATCATCTCGTAGGCGAGCCGGTAGTCGACCGTCTTCTCGAGGTCGTCGGCGACGCCGGCCTCGCGCAGGCCCGGGCAGAACAGCTCGACACCGACCCGCAGCGACTGCGGCGTGGCCCGTTCGGGATCGGTACAGCCGACCCGGCACGGCACCTCGAGCCCTTCGAGGTAGAGGCAATCCATCGCAGTATTCATCGGTGCTCCTTCATGCATGCTCTTCGACCCAGCCCGCCACCGACGCCAGCGCCGCCTCGAGGTGCGACGGATCGGTGCCACCGGCCATCGCCATGTCGGCCTTGCCGCCGCCCTTGCCACCGACCTGCTGCGCCACGAAGTTGACGATCTCGCCGGCCTTGACGCGCGCGGTGCTGTCGCCGGTGACACCGGCCGCCAGCTGAACCTTGCCGCCGTCGACCGCGGCCAGCACGATGACGGCCGTCTTCAGCTTGTCCTTGAGCTTGTCGAGCGTGTCGCGCAGCGCCTTCGCGTCGGCGCCGTCGAGCCGGGCCGCCAGCACCTTCAGGCCCTTGATGTCGACGGCACGCTGGGCCAGGTCGTCGCCCTGCGACGACGCCAGCCTGCCCTTCAGCGCCGCCAGCTCCTTCTCGAGCGCACGCACGTGCTCGAGCACCTGGTCAACGCGCGCCGGCACTTCGCCAGGCGCCGCCTTCAGCGCTCCGGCCAGTCTCTGCACGGTGCCTTCGAGAGACTGCAGATAGGCAAGCGCATTGCCGCCGGTGACGGCCTCGACGCGGCGGACACCGGCCGAGACACCGCTTTCCGACACGATCTTGAAGATGCCGATGTCGCCCGTGCGCTCGACGTGCGTGCCGCCGCACAGCTCGCGGCTGGAGCCGATGTCGAGCACCCGCACCTCGTCGCCGTACTTCTCGCCGAACAGCATCATGGCGCCGGTCTTCTGGGCCTCGTCGATCGGCATGACGCGCGCATTCGTGGCGTGGTTGGCGAGGATCTCGGCGTTGACCCGGGCCTCGACCTCGGCGATCTGGGCGTCGGTGAGCGGCGCGTTGTGCGCGAAGTCGAAGCGTGTCTTGTCGGCATCGACGAGCGAGCCCTTCTGCTGCACGTGCTCGCCGAGCACTTCGCGCAGCGCCTTGTGCATCAGGTGCGTCGACGAGTGATTGCGCACGGTGCGGGCACGATGCTCGGCGTCGACCCGGGCCTGCACCACATCACCCACGGCGATCGTGCCTTCGACGACGCGGCCGTGATGGCCGGGCACCGCCGCCTGCACCTTGACCGTGTCCTCCACGACCATGCGGGCATGAGCGTTGCGCAGCTCGCCGATGTCGCCGATCTGACCACCGCTCTCGGCGTAGAACGGGGTGTGGTCGAGCACGACGACGGCGGCGTCGCCGGCGTGGGCGGCCTGCACCGGAGCACCGTCGATGTAGATCGCGGTGACCTTGCCGGCGTCGTGGGCCAGCGTGGTGTAGCCGTGGAAGGTGGAGTCGCCGCCGACGTATTCGAGGCCCTGCGCCATCCGGAACTTGGCGGAGGCGCGGGCGCGGGTCCGCTGCTCGCCGAGAAGCGCGTCGAAACCCGCCGTGTCGACGGCGACGCCACGCTCGCGGCAGACGTCGGCCGTGAGGTCGACCGGGAAGCCGAAGGTGTCGTGCAGCTTGAAGGCGACGTCGCCGCCGAGCGCCTGGCCGGCGGGCAAGGTCGCAAGCGCGCTGTCGAGGATGTCCATGCCGCGGGCGATGGTCTGGAAGAAGCCCTCCTCTTCCTGCTTCAGCACCGCCGTGACGCGGGCCTGCTGCTGGCGCAGGTCGGGATAGGCGTCGCCCATCTCGGCGACGACGGTGGCCACGAGTGTGTGGAAGAACGGCTTCCTGGCACCGAGCTTGTAGCCGTGGCGGATGGCGCGCCGCGCGATCCGGCGCAGCACGTAGCCACGTCCTTCGTTACCGGGCGAGACGCCGTCGCCCACCATAAAGGCGCAGGCCCGGATGTGGTCGGCGATGACCTTGAGCGACGGCGATGTCGCATCGCAGTCGGCGCCGCCGGCCGCGTCGACCTCGCGCTTGGCCGCGGCCAGCAGGTTCACGAACAGATCGATCTCGTAGTTCGAATGCACGTGCTGCAGCACGGCCGTGAGGCGCTCCAGGCCCATGCCGGTGTCCACGCTCGGCTTCGGCAACCTGTGCATCACGCCCGCTTCGTCGCGGTTGAACTGCATGAACACGTTGTTCCAGATCTCGATGTAGCGGTCGCCGTCTTCCTCGGGCGAGCCGGGCGGGCCGCCTGCGACCTCGGCGCCGTGGTCGTAGAAGATCTCGCTGCACGGGCCGCACGGACCGGTGTCGCCCATCATCCAGAAGTTGTCGGATGCATAGCGCCCGCCCTTGTTGTCGCCGATGCGCACGATGCGCTCGGCAGGCAGGCCGATCTCGTTTCTCCAGATGTCGTAGGCCTCGTCGTCTTCGGCATAGACCGTGGCCCAGAGCTTGTCCTTCGGCAGCTTGTAGACCTCGGTCAGCAGCTCCCAGGCGAAGTGCAGCGCGTCGTTCTTGAAGTAGTCGCCGAAGCTGAAATTGCCCAGCATCTCGAAGAAGGTGTGGTGCCGCGCCGTGTAGCCGACGTTCTCCAGGTCGTTGTGCTTGCCGCCCGCACGGATGCACTTCTGCGACGTCGCGGCGCGCACGTAGGCACGCTTGTCGAAGCCGAGGAAGACGTCCTTGAACTGGTTCATGCCGGCGTTCGTGAACAGCAGCGTCGGATCGTCGCCAGGCACGACCGGGCTCGAGGCGACGACGGTGTGGCCCTTCGAGGCGAAGAACTGCAGGAACGTCGAGCGGATTTGCGAGGCTTTCACGGGCTGGCTTTCGGCAGGGCGGTGGTCGGGCGAGCCGGCGATTGTCCGGCACTCACCGCGCCGGGATGTCGGCGGCTGCCGAAGGCCCCGGGCTCAGGCGCCGTCGTCGTTGGCGGCGATGCGGGCGGCGCCACCGGCGTCGAGCGCCGTCGTCGGCCCGGCGCGACCCGACGCGGGCGCCGCCGCAGCCAGCGCGATGGCGCGCCGGAGCAGGCGATCGGCATCCTTGCCGTCCTGCGGATAGCGACCGATGCCGACGGCGATGGCCACGGAACGCTCGACACCGCCGACGCTGAACGGCGACATCAGCGACTGCGCGAGCTTGTCGGCGACGCGCTCGGCGTCGCCCGGTGCGAGGATGGCGCCGAGCAGCACCGCGAAGGCGTCGGCGTCGATGGCGGCGACGACGTCGCTGGCGCGCACGCCGGCGCGCAGCCGCACCGCCAGCTTGCGTCGCAGCAGCGCCGCTCCGGCGACGCCACCGGCGACACCGGCCGCCATGTCGCCGTCGAGCAGGCCCTCGATGCGCAGCACCAGCACCGCCATCGGTGACGGCTCGCGCTCGCGCAGGGCCAGCAGCTGGCTGAGGTGCTCGACGAGCTGCTGGCGATGGGGCAGGCCGGTGCCGGGGTCTGTCGAGTAGGCGAGCAGGCGGCCACCGTCGCGCAGGCGCCGCTCGATCGCGAAGCGGATGCGCCGCCCGGTGGTGGCGGCGCCGAGCTCGTCGCGCCCGACGACGTCGGCAGCACCGCGCTGCAGCCAGGTGCCCGCCTCAGCAGCGTCGGCATCGTCGAGCACGACGACGACGGCAGCGTGGTCGGCCAGGCGGTCGAGGTCGATCGCGATCGACTCGGCACGGTCGCCGTCGAGCAGCACGGCGTCGAAAGCATCGTTGCCTTCGAGCAGATGCGCGGCGGCGTCGATCCCGGTGACGTTTTCGATGGCGAAGCGCGAAGCCTCGCCGGCCTCGAGCGCGAGTTCGATGCAGAGCAGACGGCGCAGGGAGTCGTTCATCGGTCGTTCATCGCGCTCGGTCAATCGTCCCGACGGACGTGGCCCTGGCCTTGCTTGTCGGCCACCGCCTCGGGTGCGAGCGCGCCATGTTCATCGAATGCGGCCGACGCCATCTCGGCCAGCTCGGCAGGTCGCAAGGTGACATCGAGCGTCTCCATGCGGCGGATGAAACGGGAGACCCAGGTGGTGCGATCCATGGAGCGGGTGAAGGGAATCGAACCCTTGTATGAAGCTTGGGAAGCTGCCGTTCTACCATTGAACTACACCCGCGAAGGACGCAGTTTAGCGGCACTATGCGCAGCATTCGGCTGCCTCTCGACAACCGCCCCGTCTCTCGCTCACGCCGCTCGAAACCCGATGCCCGACACCTCCGAACCGGACTCCCCTGAAGCCGGTACCGACGCCGACGCCGATATGCGCTCGCGCATCCGCAGCTTCGTCGTGAGGCCGGGGCGGATGGGGCCGGGTCAGGCTCGCGCCATGACCGAACTCGGTCCGGAACGGGTGTTGCCGCTCTCGCGCGCGCCGCTCGACCGCTTTGCCACCTTCGGAAGGCTCGCGCCTCTTGTCGTCGAGATCGGCTTCGGCATGGGCCTGGCGACGGCGGCCATCGCCGAGGCGCATCCCGAGGTCGACTACCTCGGCATCGAGGTCCATCCGCCCGGAGTCGGCGCGTTGCTCAAGCTGGTCGGCGAGCGCGGCCTCAGCAACGTGCGCATCGTCCAGGACGACGCCGTCTCCGTGCTCGAGCACATGGTGCCCGCCGGGTCGCTTGCCGGCATCCACATCTTCTTTCCCGACCCGTGGCACAAGAACCGGCACCACAAGCGGCGGCTGATCCAGCCGGCGTTCGCCAGCCTGCTGGCGACCTGCCTTGAACCCGGCGGCACGCTGCACTGCGCCACCGACTGGGAGCACTACGCGGTGCAGATGCTGGCCGTGCTCGGTGCCGAGCCGGAACTCGTCAACACCTGCGAGGGCTACGCGCCGAGGCCAGCCTCGCGGCCGCTGACCAAGTTCGAGCAGCGCGGCCTGCAGCGCGGCCATGGCGTCTGGGACCTCGTCTTCACCCGACAGGACCCGCTCAGTCGGCCCAGGTGACGACGCCGCTCCATGCCGTCGCCAGCACGACGATGCCGAAGGCGATCCGATACCAGGCGAAGGGCGTGAAGTCGTGGCTGGAGATGTATCGAATCAGCCAACGCACGCAGAGCCACGCCGCCAGGAACGAGAACAACAGGCCGACGCCGAACAGCGGCAGGTCGGCCGCCGACAGCAGCGCCCGCTCCTTCCAGAGGCTGTAGACACCGGCGCCGATCAATGTCGGCATCGACAGGAAGAAGCTGAACTCGGTGGCGGCCTGCCGCGACAGGCCGAGCAGCATGCCGCCGATGATGGTGGCGCCGGAGCGGCTCGTCCCCGGGATCAGCGCCAGACACTGGCAAAGGCCGACGCCGAGGGCGTCGCGCGGCCGCATTTCGTCGACGGTGGCCAGCCGAGGCACGCTCTTCCTGCGCTCGGCCCAGAGGATCACCAAACCGCCGAGGATGAAGGTCGACGCGACCACGACCGGCGTGAACAGATGCGCCTTGATCGTCTTGCCGAACAGCAGGCCGAGCACGACCGCCGGAACGAAAGCCACGAGCACGTTGAGTGCAAAGCGCTGCGCCTTCACGTCGCTGCCGATGCCGGCCAGCGTGGCACGCAGGCGCTCGCGGTACACGATCATCACGGCGAAGATGGCGCCGGTCTGGATCGCGATCTCGAACACCTTGACCTTGTCGCCCGTGAAGCCCAGCAGCGAGCCGGCGAGGATGAGGTGACCGGTGCTCGAGATCGGCAGGAACTCGGTGAGCCCTTCCACGATGCCCATGACGGCGGCCTTGACGAGTAGCACGAGATCCACAGCCGGTCTCCGGTTCGGGCAAAGCCGGCGATGTTAGCGAGGCAAAGCGCGGAGCGCCGGTCAGCGCGTGCCGGTCAGGCCGGCTTCAGCTCGATGCGGACGCCGGCCGACGTGACGCGGATGGCGCCCGGCACCCTGCCCGCCGCCTGCAGCCGCTCGACGTCGACCGGCCGCAGCACGTAGACCGGCTGCTGCGCCAGCCAGCCTTCGGCCAGCGGCCGCCCGAGCCGCTCGACGGCGCGTTCGAGACCGCGCGGCAGGCCCTCGAAGCGGACGAGCTCGACACGGACCTCGCTCGGCCGGACGCTGCGCTCCGCCGCATCGAAGACCAGCCCGCAGCTCGCCAGTAGCGTGCCCCTGAGGGGCCGCGCGAACAGCGCCTCGCCGCCGGTCACGGTGCATTCGACGGCGATGCGGTCGGCCTCCGGCCGCATCGTCAGCAGCGGCGCGACCATCGTGAAGTCGAGGCCTTCGGCGAGGCGGCGAACGATCGGGAAACGCTTGCCGAGCGACTCCTGCAGGCGTGCCTGCGGCACGTCGATGTGGTCGGGAGCGATCAACGAAGTGCAGCCCGTGGCGGTCGCCGCCGCGGCGGCGGCGAGCGGCGCCAGCACGAGGCAGCGGCGGGTGAGGTCGTGGGCCATGGCGGCATTCTCGACGCCAGGCCGCCGCTTACACTACCGACCCGCCGAAGCCCACCGATCCTGCCGAACATTACCGCCGCGATGCTTGCCCTGCCCGACGTGGCCCTGCGCGCCGGCGCCTCGAAGCGATGAAACGCTGGGTCAAGTGGACGGTGGCCGGGGTCGCCGCCGTGCTGCTGGTCGCCGCGGGCGGCCGCGCGATGCTGGCGCGCAAGCACGCCGCCGAGGTGACGGCGACCGCTACCCAGGTGCCGAGCGGGCTCGATCTCTCGAGCACCGACGTCGTCGTCGCCCGCACCATCGAACTGCCGCGCACGCTCGACATCTCCGGTGGCCTGAAGGCGGTCAACAGCGCCATGGTTCGATCCAAGGTCGCCGCTGAAGTGAAGTCGCTGACGGTGCGCGAGGGCGACAGCGTGCGCGCCGGCCAGGTCATCGGCCGGCTCGACACCACCGAGCTCGAACTCAGGCTGCGACAGGCCGAGCAGACCGCTTCGTCGTCGAAGTCGCAGCTCGACATCGCGACCCGCGCCCTCGTCAACAACCGCGCCCTCGTCGACCAGGGCTTCATCTCGGCCACCGGCCTCGAGACCTCGATCTCCAACGAGGCTGGCGCGCGCGCCAGCTACGAGGCCGCGAACACCTTGGCGGCGCTGGCGCGCAAGGGCCGCGCCGACGCCACGCTCGTGGCGCCCATCAGCGGCCTGGTCTCGCAGCGGCTGGTGCAGCCGGGCGAGCGTGTCGCCGTCGATGCCCGGCTGGTCGAGATCGTCGATCTCTCGCAGCTCGAGCTCGAGGCGGCGCTCACGCCCGACGACGTCGCCGGCCTGCAGATCGGCCGCAAGGCGACGCTGCAGGTCGACGGCCTGACGACGCCCGTGATGGCGAAGGTGGTGCGCATCAACCCGAGCGCGCAGGCCGGCACCCGCTCGATCCTTGCCTATCTCGCCGTCGAGCCGCAGCCGGCGCTGCGCCAGGGCCTGTTCGTGCGCGGCACCATCGAGCTCGACCGCAAGCCGGCGCTCGCGATTCCGCTCTCCGCCGTGCGCACCGACCAGGCCCAGCCGTACGTGCTGCTCGTCAAGGCCGGCCAGGCCACGGTGACACCGGTCAAGCTCGGCGCCCGCGGCACCGTGGCCGGCGAGGCCTGGGTCGAGATCGCGTCGGGCCTGGGCGAAGGCGCGGTCGTGCTCGCCGGCGGCGCCGGCATCGTCCGCGACGGCACGCCGGTGAACCTGCCCGCCGGGATGGCCGCGGCATCAGCGGCACGCTAGGGCCACGCCATGTGGTTCACGCGCGTCTCGATCGGCAACCCGGTGCTGGCAACGATGGTCATGCTGGCCTTCGTGGTGCTCGGCCTCTTCAGCTACCAGCGCCTGGCGGTCGACCAGTTCCCGAACATCGACTTCCCGACCGTGGTGGTCGTGATGGACTATCCCGGCGCCTCGCCGGAGATCGTCGAGGCGGAGGTGACGAAGAAGGTCGAGGAAGCGGTCAACACCATCGCCGGCATCAGCACCCTCTACTCGCGCTCGTACGAAGGCACATCGGTCGTGATCGTCGAGTTCAACCTCGATGTCGATGGCCGCAAGGCCGCCGACGACGTGCGCGAGAAGGTGGCGCTGATCCGGCCGCTGTTGCGCGACGAGGTCAAGGAGCCGCGAATCTCGCGCTTCGACCCGAAGAGCGTGCCGATCTTCAACGTGGCGGTGTTGTCGGAGGACGGCAAGGGAGCGCCGGGAAAAAGCCCGCAGGAGCTGACGACCTGGGCCCGACAGGTGCTGCAAAAACGCCTCGAGAACGTGCGCGGCGTCGGCTCGGTGTCGATCGTCGGCGGCCTCGACCGCCAGATCAATGTCTATCTGAAGCCGGCCGCGCTGGAGGCGCTCGGCATCGGCGCGGACCAGGTCGTGACCGCCGTGCGCAGCGAGAACCAGGAGCTGCCGCTCGGCGCCATTCGCTCGAAGGAGCAGGAGCGCGTCGTGCAGATCAATGCGCGGCTGAAGCGGCCTGAGGATTTCCGCGACATCGTGGTGGCGAGAAAGAGCTTCGGCGGCTCGGGTACCGCTGGCGCGCCGGTCAGGCTCTGGCAGGTCGCCGACATCGTCGACGGCCCGCAGGAGGTCGAGAGTCTGGCGCTCTACAACGGCCAGCGCACGGTGCTGCTCTCGGTGCAGAAGAGCCAGGGCGAGAACACGATCGAGGTCGTCGACGGCCTGCAGAAGGCGCTGGTCGAGGCGAAGCTCGTCACGCCGCCGGGCATCCGCGTCGAGGTCAACCGCGACAACTCGCGCTCGATTCGCGTCTCGGTCGCGAACGTGAAGCGCACGCTCTTCGAAGGCGCGGCGCTGACGATCCTGATCGTCTTCCTGTTCCTGAACTCGTGGCGCTCGACCGTGATCACGGGCCTGACCCTGCCGATTGCGCTCATCGGCACGTTCCTCTTCATGTACGTCTTCGGCTTCACGATCAACACCATCACCATGATGGCGCTCTCGCTCTGCGTGGGCCTGCTGATCGACGACGCGATCGTGGTGCGCGAGAACATCGTGCGCCATGTGCAGATGGGCAAGAGTGCGCACGAGGCGGCGCTCGCCGGCACCAACGAGATCGGCCTGGCGGTGCTCGCGACCACGCTCTCGATCGTCGCCGTGTTCCTGCCGATCGGCTTCATGGGCGGCATCGTGGGCAAGTTCTTCCATGAGTTCGGCCTGACGATCGTCGCCGCGGTGCTGATCTCGATGTTCGTGAGCTTCACGCTCGATCCGATGCTCTCGAGCGTCTGGCACGACCCCCAGGCCGAGCGCCTCCACGAGCTCGCGGCCGGCCAGCGGCGCACGCTCTACGACCGCACCATCGGCCGCGTCACCGGCGTCTTCGACCGACTCACGGTCTGGCTTTCGGCCCGCTACCAGGCCATCCTGCGCTGGGCCCTCGGCCACCGGCTGGCCACGCTCGGCATCGCCCTGGCCACCTTCGTCGGTGCCTTCTTCATCATTCCGATCCTCGGCGCCGAGTTCGTGCCGAAGGCCGACTTCTCCGAGACGCAGGTCAACTACTACACGCCGGTCGGCTCCTCGCTCGAGGTGACCGAGATGCGGGCCAGGCAGGTCGATGCCGCCTTGCGCCAGATGCCCGAAGTGCGCTACACGGTGACGACGATCAACAGCGGCCAGGCCGCCGGCAAGATCTACGCGGCCACCTACATCCGCCTCGCCGATCGGAAGGACCGCACGCGCAGCGTCACCGACATGGCCGTGCCGATGCGCGAGAAGCTGGCGCGCATTCCCGGCATCACCGTCACCAACATCGGCCAGACCGATCTCGGCGGCGGCAAGAGCCTGCAGTTCTCGATCCAGGGCACCGATCTCGGCGAGCTCGAGCGCATCTCGAAGATCGTGGTCGCCAGGCTGGCCGCGATTCCCGGCCTGGTCGACCTCGACACGACGCTGAAGCCCGACAAGCCGACCGTCGCCATCGAGGTCCGGCGCGACGCCGCCTCCGACGCCGGCCTCAACGTCAACGTGCTCGCCAACACGCTGCGCACGCTCGTCGCCGGCACGCTGGTCGGCAACTGGCGCGCGCCCGACGGCGAGAACTACGACGTCAACGTGCGCCTCGCGCCCGGCAGCCGCACCGCGCTGGCCGACCTGCAGCGGCTGCCGATCAACGTCGCGCCGGCGGCCGACGGCTCGGCGCGCGTCGTCCGGCTCTCGCAGGTGGCCGACGTCACGCCCTCGACCGGCCCGAACCAGATCAACCGGCGCGACCTCAACCGCGAGATCAACATCGATGCCAACGCGTTCGGCCGCAGCTCGGGCGACGTCTCGACCGACATCCGGAAGGCACTCGACGGAATCGCCTGGCCGCCCGGCTACCGCTACGCGTTCGGCGGCTCGACCAAGAACATGACCGAGTCGTTCAACTACGCGCTCGGTGCGCTCGGCCTGGCGATCGTCTTCATCTACATGATCCTGGCCAGCCAGTTCCGCAGCTTCCTGCAGCCGCTGGCACTGATGAGCTCCCTGCCGTTGACGCTGATCGGCGTCGTGCTCGCCCTGCTGGCGTTTCGCTCGACGCTCAACATGTTCTCGATCATCGGCATCGTCATGCTCATGGGCCTGGTGACGAAGAACGCCATCCTGCTGATCGACTTCGCGATCCGGGCGCAACGCGGCGAAGTCGGCGGCGAGGGCGGCGGCCGCAATCCGACCGGCGAGAAGATGGACCGCGAGACCGCCCTGCTCTACGCTGCCGAGGTGCGCCTTCGCCCGATCCTGATGACGACGCTGGCGATGGTCTTCGGCATGGTGCCGCTCGCGTTCGCGCTCTCCGAAGGCTCCGAGCAGCGGGCACCGATGGGCCAGGCGGTCATCGGCGGCGTGATCACCTCGTCGCTGCTGACGCTCGTGGTCGTGCCTGTGGTCTATTGCTATCTCGACGACTTCTCGCGCTGGGTCAAGCGGCGCGTCTTCAAGCGGCCACCGGCCGTGCTCCAACCTCTCACCGCACCGTGAACGCCATGAACATCGAGCAAGCCCGCTTCAACATGATCGAGCAGCAGATCCGGACCTGGGAGGTCCTCGATCCCGGCGTCCTCGAATTGCTGCAGGTCGTCAAGCGCGA
>JBDTCA010000417.1:0-3294 GCA_039923815.1 Caldimonas sp.
GCATCACCGAAGCCTGCCGCCGCTACCTCGAGCCGTTGATCGTCGGCGAGGACTATCCCGACTACGAGGCCGGCTTGCCCGTGTACGCCAGCCTCGACAACGTGGCCGTGCAGCGCAAGCTGCCGCCGTTCGAGATCACGTGAGGCACCTCCGCTAGAATTCGCGTTTTCGCCCGGCATCTCCTGCCGGTGCGTCGCCGGCGTAGCTCAGTTGGTAGAGCAGCGCATTCGTAATGCGAAGGTCGGGAGTTCGACTCTTCTCGCCGGCACCAAAGAACAGTCACCGAACCGGGCCCAAGCCCGATTCGGCGGGCGCTATCGGGCAGCCTTTTGTCCTTTGCGACGACGGGCATTCCAACCGATGCCAGCCAAGCCTGCCAGCATCAATGCATAAGTCTCCGGCTCGGGAACTGGGCTCTGGACGATGTCTGCCGTGACGAAGATGCCGTCCTCTGGCTGCGCAGGGAAAGTGCCGATCCGCGATGTGACGAACGTGCTCCCGTCAAAGTGCACGTCGTAGACGCCGCCACCGGTTTCACTGGTGATGATCGCGTCGCCAAGGTATGGCAGGAATTGATCGGCGCTCACCCTCACGATATTGTTGGGGAATGCTGCCGCATAGAAACCTTCGACGGGATTGCCGCTGCTGCCGAGATTCAGGGGAACGAAGCTCACCATCTCTGCGCCGCTGAGGCCAGTGATGATCCTGGTCTGCGTTCCACCGGGTGAAATCGCGCGCAGGGATCCGCTCCCCTCCGAGGCGACGAACAATGTGCCTCTCGCAAACGTTCCAAACGACTGCGGCGCAAAGCTCAGCCCTTCAGCGTCTTCCCCGACGTTGGCTAAAAGCACCGCAGTACCGGTACTGCTGACCTGGTAGACATTGCCGGCGTTGGTCGCGACAACCATCTGGTTGCCGTAAAGGCCATACGGGTCGAAAGCAATGCTTCGGACACCGCCCGCGATGCCTGCGCCGGCGAACTGGCCCTGCGAGGAGCCGTCATTAGAGAGCCGGTAGATGGCGCCACCCGATTCCGAGCCAGCATATACGTCGCGGCCCGGGCCGAAGCCGCCCAAGCCGAGCGACGCGGTTACGTAGACTTCGCCGGTAAAGCTGTCGATCGGGGCTCCGAACGTCTGGACACTGCCACCCGCGAGGTTGGTTGAGTACAGCTGATTGTTGTGGGTCCCGTTGTAGACCGAACCTACAAACCTGTTGCCCGCATAGGCAAAGCCGATTGTCTGGTGCTGTCCAACGATGGCGTTGATGTTCGCGCCACTCACGAACTCGCCAAAAGAAAGCTGCGCGTAGGCTGGCGCGCTCATCGCCGCAAGACTCACCAAAGCCGCTGCTGGTCCGAAGGAAAGTCGCATGAAGTTCTCCCGTAATTGGAAAACTGGACTTTGCGCGCCCGCTGGACCTGCCGCAACGAGACCCCCGCGTTCTGGGGGGGGTGGCGGCTGCAGTGCTTCCGCATGAAATCTTGCCTCGTGAAGCCAAGCCCTTCCGTGCGAAGTTCTTCCGTCTCTCACGAGATGCGGCGAATGTATGTATGCTGCGCTGCAACATAGGAGGTCGCCCTTGGACCGCAGACAGCAGATCGGCCGCTACATGCGGCTCCAGTACGAGTTGATCGACGCCTACACGGCGCACTCCTGCCAGCCCGGGCTGATCGAGAGGCTGACCGACCAGCTGGCTGAAGTCCGGCAAAGCCTGAAGAGCCACAGCCCCGCCGACGAGCAGTCGAGCGACCAGAGCGTGCCAGGGATGCTCTAGGTCGACCGACGGAGGCGCTGTTTACGCGGCGAGAGTCACCGCGATGGGATCGAGACGGTGCCCATGCGACGATCGTGACCGCTTTCAATCGATGCCGTCCGACCGATGCCCGCCCTCTTAGTCCGCCGTATCGTGCCCGTCCCGACGCTATGGGGCACTGCTGTCCTGCTTGTCGTGACGGTAGCGGCAGCGATGGCATGGGGCCGCTGGATCGGCGACCACCTTGCCGCGAGCGCACCGGCGCTAGGGCCCGACGGCCAGGGCGCGCACACGCTTGTCGTCGAAGGCTGGCTCGGCGAGGCGCAGTTGGATGTCGTCATCGCCACCTTGCGGCGTCGCCATTACGACCGCATCGTCGTCTCCGGCGGCCCGTTCGAGGACTGGCGCGAGGAGCGCCGCTTCCCGACGTATGCCGAGCGCGCCGCCGATTACCTGCAGCGCCGCGGGACCGGCGCGACCCCGGTGATCGCCGCGCCGGCACCCGCGTCGGCGCAGGACCGCAGCTACCTGAGTGCCGTCATGGTCCGCGAATGGGCTGAGAAGGCAGGCGTCAAACTCGACGCGGTCGACCTGTATTCGGCCGGTGTCCACGCCCGCCGTTCAGGCATCGTCTACCGGATGGCGTTCGGCGACGAAGTCGAGGTCGGCGTTCTGGCGGCGCCAACGATCGACTACGACCCGGAACGCTGGTGGAAGACAAGCGCCGGCGCGAAAGCCGTGATGGGGGAGGCTCTCAGCGTCGCCTGGACCCGCTGCTGCTTCTGGCCGGCGGCACACGGCTCGTTCTCGGAACGCTGGGCGGTGCCGGAGCCTTCACGCTGATTGCGCGTCCACCTCCATCGCTCGAGTTCTTCCGAGAGAGACAAGTTGTGCAGGCAGCCTACTGCGCAATCGTAATAGTTGCGCTTTGGTGAGGTCGCTCTCGACAGCGACCTGACGAGCTCGCGCCGCCAGTCGGGCGCGATGCCGGCCGCAAGTACGACGACCACCGACTTGGAGCCTTCTAGCGCCGACCGAATTGGTCGCCCGAGAACAGCAGGCAGCCGGTGAAATTCTGGCGCCGGTTGTTGCGCCTCGTCAGAGACAGGTAGCTCCAAACTCTTCGACGCGTGGCGGACTGACCCCGTGCAGCTATCGAGACTCCGGCAAGTGCATCACGGTTTAGCGACGACGATTTTTTCACCCCGTTTCTGGCTGGCTCGCGTTCAACCCATGTCACCCCCCCTTTTCGGAGCTCCGACATGCCGACCTGCCGCACCCTGATCAACCTGCTCGCTGTCGCTGCGGCCACTGCCTGCACCTCTCCGCCCGTTTCGGCCACCGGCTCGACGGTCGACGTCCAGATCGTCGACCGCTCCCGTGGCGACACGCTGCCGACCTATCGCTCACGGGGCGCCAGCTATGTCGCGGGCCGACCGGGCGACCGCTACGCGGTTCGCCTGACGAACCGCTCGAACGGCCGCGTGCTCGTGGTGCTCTCGGTCGACGGCGTCAATGCCGTCAGCGGCGAGACCGCCT
>JBDTCA010000418.1:0-2515 GCA_039923815.1 Caldimonas sp.
GCTCAGCATCTCGTCGCGCAGCACCGCACTCATGTGCGCTTGTCCGCTTCCGCGCCCGCCGAACGGGCGAGCTGATCGAGCACCGCGTCGCGCTTGTGCTCGATGTGGGCGACGAGCAGCTTTCGCAGCCGCGGACCGTCACGGGCGGCCAGCAGCTCGACCATGCGCTCGTGCTCCTGCACCGCCCGCGCCCATTTGTCCTCGTCGAAGTTGGAGCGAAAGCGCAGTGCCTGGAGGCGGGCGTTGACGGTGCGGTAGGTGCTCGTCAGCACCGGGTTGCGGGCGGCGGCGTTGATGTGGTTGTGGATGGCGGCGTTGAGCGCGTAGTACGTCGGCAGGTCGCGCCGGGTGTGGGCGGCGCGCATCTCGTAGTGAAGGGCGCGGATCTCGTTGATCTCGGCGTCGCTGACGCGCTCGGCAGCGAGCTGGCCCGACTGGCCTTCAAGACCGGCGATCACCTCGAACGTGTCGGCGATGTCGCTGGCCGAGAGCTGCGCGGCCACGGCGCCGCGGTGCGGCAACAGCTCGACGAGGCCCTCGGCGGCCAGCATCTTGATCGCTTCGCGCAGAGGCGTGCGCGAGACGAGCAGGGCCTCGGCGAGCTCACGCTCGTTGAGCTTGGCGCCCGGCGCGATCGAACCTTCGACGATGAGCTGGCGCAGACGTGCGCCCACCTGATGGTGCAGAACCTGCGGTGCCATGGTGAGCAGTCCGGTCATGTCC
This sequence comes from Caldimonas sp., assembly GCA_039923815.1. GTDB lineage: Bacteria > Pseudomonadota > Gammaproteobacteria > Burkholderiales > Burkholderiaceae_C > Schlegelella_A. The sequence goes on from JBDTCA010000418.1 coordinate 724, forward strand.
CGATCAGTGTTCGCTTGTTTTGTATGCAAAAACACGGTGTTCAACGGACAGAATCATAGAGTAAGTCACGCTTGACAAGGCCTTTTTGCATGCAAAACTGGCGTCTACAAAGGAGATCCGATGATTGCGCTCGACCGCCATCCGAGTGGCCGCCACTTCCTTCAGATCCCGGGGCCGAGCCCCGTGCCCGATCGCGTGCTTCGGGCCATGAGCCTGCCCACCATCGACCACCGTGGCCCGGAATTCGCGGAGCTCGGCAAGAAGGTCATTGCCGGCATGCAGCAGGTGTTCAAGACGCGCCATCCCGTCGTCATCTACCCGTCGTCGGGAACCGGCGCGTGGGAGGCAGCGCTCGTCAACGTCATGAGTCCCGGCGATTCGCTTCTCATGTTCGAGACCGGCCACTTCGCCGCACTCTGGGAAAAGATGGCGCTCCGGCTCGGCCTCAAGCCCGAGTTCCTGGCCGCACCCGGCAGCGACGAGGCAACCGGCCTGCCGGCGAGCTGGCGCCGGGGCGTCGATGCCGCGCTCATCGAGAAGCGCCTTCGGAGCGACGCTGGCCACGCCATCAAGGCGGTCTGCGTGGTGCACAACGAGACCTCCACCGGCGCCACCTCCGACATCGCTGCCGTGCGCCGCGCCATCGACGCCGCCGGCCACCCGGCGCTGTTGATGGTCGACACGATCTCCGGCCTCGCTTGCGTCGACTACCGGCACGACGAGTGGGGGGTCGACGTCTCGATCAGCGGCTCGCAGAAGGGCTTGATGCTGCCGCCGGGCATTGCCTTCAACGCGCTGTCGCCGAAGGCGGTGGCCGCGAGCAAGAGGGCGACGCTGCCCAGGGCCTACTGGGCCTGGGACGAGATCGTCGAGATGAACAAGACCGGCTACTGGCCGTCGACGCCGAACACCAACCTGCTCTATGCCCTGAGCGAAGCGCTCGACATGCTGATGGGCGAAGGCCTCGACACGGTCTTTGCCCGTCACCAGCGTTGGGCCGAGGGTGTGCGCGCGGCCGTGCGCGCCTGGGGCCTGCCGATCCAGTGCGCCGACCCGGCCGTTTACTCGCCGGTGCTCACCGGCGTCGTCACGCCCCGGGGCGTCGATGCCGACCAGATCCGCAAGCTCATCTACGAGCGCTTCGACCTTTCGCTGGGCACCGGGCTCGGCAAGGTCAGGGGTCGGATGTTCCGCATCGGCCACCTCGGCGACAGCAACGACCTCACGCTCATGGCCGCGCTCGCGGGCGTCGAGATGGGACTCCGGCTGTCGAAGGTGGCGCTCGCCGGCAGCGGCGTGCAGGCGGCGATGGACCATTTCGCCGGTCATCCCGCCACGCTGTCATTGCGCGCCGCCGCCTGAGCATCGCCCGCCGATTCCTGCCGCCCCACGCCATTCCTCAATCCAAGAATCAGGAGACACGCATGACACTTCGCCGCCACCTTCTCATCGCCGGCCTTCTGGCCGTCACCGCGTTGCCCGCCGCCGCCCAGATGGAGCTCAAGCTCGGCCACGTCGGCGGTCCGGGCTCGCTCTTCGAGCTTTCGGCGAACGAGTTCGCGCGACGCGCCAACGAGAAGCTCGGTACCAAGGCCAAGGTCGTCGTCTTCGGTTCGAGCCAGCTCGGCGGCGACCGCGAGATGATGCAGAAGCTCCGCCTCGGCACGCTCGAGTTCGCGCTGCCCTCGACGGTGATGTCGTCGGAGGTCGACGCCTTCGGCATGTTCGAGATGCCCTACCTCGTGAAGAGCCGTGAGCACATGAAGAAGATCGAGGCCGCGGTCTTCTGGCC
>JBDTCA010000419.1:0-3785 GCA_039923815.1 Caldimonas sp.
GTCAAGCAGGGGCTGGTCATGGTGCCGGAAGGGCGCGGCGTGTTCGCGCGCATGACGATCACCGAGAACCTCCAGATGGGAGCCTTCGTGCGCGACGACGCCACCGGGATCGCGGCCGACATCGACCGCGTCTTCGCGATCTTCCCGCGCCTGAAGGAACGTCGCAACCAGCTCGCCGGCACCATGAGCGGCGGCGAACAGCAGATGCTGGCGATGGGCCGCGCTCTGATGGCCCGGCCGAAGGTGCTGCTGATGGACGAACCCTCGATGGGCCTGTCGCCGATCATGGTCGACAAGATCTTCGAGGTCGTCAAGGACATCCACGGCCAGGGCACGACGATCCTGCTCGTCGAGCAGAACGCCAGCCGTGCGTTGCAGCTGGCGTCGCGCGGCTACGTGATGGACAGCGGCGAGGTCACGATGCGCGGCGAAGCCAGGGCGCTCCTCGCCGACCCGAAGGTGCGCGCGGCCTACCTCGGCGAATAGCCCACACGACCGGCCGTTGACGGGTCGTGTCGTCCGGGCCGAGCCTGTCGGGCGGGCCTCGCCACCTGTGTGAACAGGACCACACCGGGGCGCAGCCGGCCGTCTCGGGCGGGGCCTCGACGATAGAATCCAGCCCTTGTTTCGAGCGGCACGCCGGCGGCCCATGCGGGTTGCCCAGCGTGCTTTCCAAGCGCCGATGGAGACCGGCCCGTGCAGGCACAGCCCCCGAAGAATTCGCCCGCCGCGGCCCCGCTCGATCGTGCCTCCGCATCGGTCCACGATTGCGAGGTCCTCGTCGTCGGCGGTGGGCCCGGCGGTTCCACGATCGCGGCACTGCTCGCCGAGCGCGGCCGCGACGTCGTCGTGCTCGAGAAGGCCACGCACCCGCGCTTTCACATCGGCGAGTCGCTGCTTCCGGCCAACGTCGCCCTGTTCGACAAGCTCGGACTGCGGGCTGAGGTCGAGGCGATCGGCATGCCGAAATGGGGCGTGGAGTTCGTTTCGCCCGAGCACGAGCATCGCCAGTTCGTCGAGTTCGCCGATGCCTGGGACAAGTCGATGCCGTATTCGTGGCAGGTGCGGCGCTCAGAGCTCGACGAGCTGCTGTTTCGCAATGCGGCGAAGCGCGGTGCGCGCACCTTCGAGGGCGAGCAGGCGCGCGAGGTCTCGTTCGACGACAGTGGTGTGGTTGTCGAGACCGAGCTCGACGATGGCGTCCGCCGCAGCTGGCGCGCGAAGTTCGTCGTCGACGCCTCGGGTCGCGACACGCTGCTGGCCAACAAGATGCGCTGCAAGCGCAAGAACCCGCGCCACAACAGCTCAGCGCTCTACGGCCATTACACGGGCGCCGAGCGCCTGCCCGGCAAGCTCGAGGGCAACATCACGATCTTCTGGTTCGAGCACGGCTGGTTCTGGTTCATTCCGCTGGCCGACGGCAGCACCAGCATCGGCGCCGTGTGCTGGCCGCACTACCTGAAGACACGCAAGAAGCCGCTGACCGAGTTCTTCCGCGACACGATCGCGATGTGCCCCGAGCTCGCCGGTCGCCTGGCTGGCGCCTCGCTCGTCGACGACAAGGTCCATGCGACCGGTAATTACTCGTACACCAGCACGAAGAGCAGCGGCGAGCGATTCCTCATGCTCGGCGATGCCTACGCCTTCGTCGATCCGGTGTTCTCGTCGGGCGTCTATCTGGCGATGCAGAACGCCTTCGACGGCGCCGGAGTCGTCGAGGCCGCGCTCGACCGGCCGCAGCAGGCTGCCGCAGCGCGGCGCACGTTCGACCGCAGCGTGCGGCACGGACCGCGCGAGTTCTCGTGGTTCATCTATCGCGTCACCAACCCGACGATGCGCGAGTTCTTCATGGCACCCGAGAACCCGTTCCGCGTCAAGGAAGCACTGCTGTCGCTGCTTGCCGGCGACATCTACGGCAAGACGCCGATTTGGCGCTCGATCGCGGTCCTGAAGTCGCTCTACTACCTGGTCTCGATCGGCAACCTCGGCCGCACGGTGCGCGCATGGAAGCGTCGCCGCGTCAACATCCGCGACGTCGAGGCTGCCCCTTCGTGAACCGCAGCGTAGACATGTCGGCTCGCCGCGCGGCGACCCGGATCGCGATGGCATGCCTGGCCGCGGCGTTGCTTGCGAGCCCGACGGCACGTGCCGACGAGGTGCCCTTGCCCGGACCCGTCATCGACGGCGCCGTCGTCAGGCAGGGCGATGGCGCCGCCGCGGCGGGCGCTGGCGACGCACGAACCTCCAGCGGCGTCAGCGAGCCGCTCTGGGAGCTGGGCCTCGGCCTGGCGACGGTTCGCTTCGCCGACTATCGCGGTTCCGACCACGACCGCGTCTACGCCTTGCCGCTGCCGTTCGTGGCCTACCGTGGTCGCTTCCTGCGGGCCGACCGCGACGGCGCCCGCGCCATCCTCTTCGCGGGCCGCAGGGTCGAGGTCGACGTCAGCCTGTCGGCCTCGACACCCACGCGCAGCAAGGACAACGACGCTCGCAGCGGCATGCCCGATCTTCCCGGCACCTTCGAGATCGGTCCCAACCTCAACGTCGAGCTGTGGCAGTCGGGCGACCGCAGGCTCAAGCTCGACCTGCGCATGCCGCTCCGTGAAGCGATCACGCTGCAGACCTCGCCACGTGCCATCGGCGTCACCTTTTCGCCGAATCTCAACCTCGACCTGCGCAACTTCGCTGGTCGATGGAACGTCGGCCTGCTGGCCGGGCCGCTGTTCGCCGACCGCAGCTATCACGAGCACTTCTACGGCGTCTCTTCCGAGTTCGCGACGGCGACCCGCCCGGCCTATCGAGCTGCCGGCGGCTATGCCGGCTGGCGCGCGACCACGGCCTTCTCGCGCCGCGTCGGCAATGCCTGGCTCGGTGGCTTCCTGCGCTACGACGACCTCCGCGGCGCTGCCTTCGCCGACAGCCCATTGGTGCGGCGCGATCACTCGGTCACAGCAGGATTCGGCATCTCATGGATATTCGCAGTCTCGAGCCAGCGCGTGCTGACGGCCGATTGAGGGCCGCTCGTCTGGCGGCTCAGGAAATCCGGCCACCGGGCTGGTGGCACAAGCTCCTGTTCGCCCTCGTGTTCACGCAACTGGGCCTGATGTCCCTGGTCTGGAATCTCGTGGCGCCGCTGTTTTCCCTGGTGCTGCCGCGTCAAGTCGGCGGCCGGGTCGGTTGCGCCGCGATCTCGTTCCTCTACCGCTGTGCATGGGCCAGCGCCCAGGCCTTCGGGCTGATGCGCATCGATGCCAGCAGCCTCGATGTCCTGCGCGACGAGCCCGGCGGCCTGGTCATCGCCGCCAACCACCCCAGCATGCTCGACGCCCTCATCGTGGTCGCCCACCTGCCGCGCGGCGTCTGCATCATGAAGGCCGAGTTGCTTCGCAACATCTTCCTCGGCGGCGGCGCCCGGCTGGCCCGCTATATCCGCAACGACTCCGGTCGCGGCATGGTGCGCGATGCGGTGGCGTCGCTGCGCGCAGGCAACCAGCTCGTGTTCTTTCCTGAAGGCACGCGCACGGTGAAGGCGCCGGTCAATGCCTTCCAGCCCGGCGTCACCTTCGTCGCCCATCTGGCCGGCGTGCCGATCCAGACGGTGCTGATCGAGATCGACTCGAAGTACCTTGCCAAGGGCTGGCCGCTGCTGCGAGCGCCGCCGGTGCCGGTGGTCCTGCGGGTGCGGTTGGGCGAGCGCTTCATGCCCGGCGCCGACCACCGCGCATCGCTGCGCCAGCTCGAGAGCTACTTCGCGCGGGAGCTCGGCGCGTGAGCGAACCTCCGGT
>JBDTCA010000420.1:0-4203 GCA_039923815.1 Caldimonas sp.
GGCCGACCACAGCGGCACGTTGACGCCGGCGAGCGTGCCGAACTGCCTTGCCCACTGGCCGGCGCAGTTGACGACGACCTCGCAGGCGATCTCGGTCTCGCTGCCGCCGTGGCGCACGCGCAGCCCGGTGACGCGCGGGCCGTGCGGGCCCGGTGTCGACAGCACCGCCACGACCTCGGCCTCCTCGACGATGCGCACGCCGCGCTGGCGCGCGCCCCTGGCCAGCGACATCGTGAGGTCGGCCGGATTCGCCTTGCCATCGCCCGGGATCCACATCGCGCCCTGCAGGTCATCGGTGCGCAACGGCGGGAACAGCTCGCCGGCGCGCGTCGCGCTGATCTCTTCGCAGTCGACGCCGAAGCTGCGTGCCAGGGCCAGTTGCCGGCGCAGCACCTGCAAGCGCTCCGGCGTCTGCGCGACGTTGACGCTGCCGCACTGCTTCCAGCCGGTGGCCAGGCCGGTCTCGGCCTCGAGCCTCGAGTAGAGCTCGATGCCGTACTTGCTCATTGCCGTCATCGTGCGGTTCGGTCGCATCTGGCCGATCAGGCCGGCGGCGTGCCAGGTCGTGCCGCAGGTCAGGCGGCCTTGTTCGAGCAGCAGCACGTCCTTCTCGCCAAGGCCGGCGAGGTGATAGGCCGTCGAGCAGCCGGCGATGCCGCCGCCGACGACGACGATGCGGGCCTGGGCCGGAAGTGTCATGTCGATGCGCGCCTTGTGATTAACCGAATCTGAGCGCCATCACGCCGGCGACGATGGCGCCGGTGCCGAGGGCGCGCTGGAGGCGGAAGCGCTCGCCGAGCAGCAACACGCCGATCAGCGCCGCGAACAGCACCGAGGTTTCGCGCAGCGCCGCCACCGAGGCCACCGGTGCCCTCGTCATCGCCCAGAGGGCGATGCCGTACGAACCGAGCGAGGCGAACGAGCCCAGCAGGGCGATCTTCCAGCGCCTGCTGATGTAGTCGAAGGCGGGGGCGGTCGCCTTGCGGCGCTGCCACATCACGATCAGGAAATACGGGAGGCCGTCGAGCAGGAACAGCAGCGCGACGTACTGCAGCGCGTTGCCTGACGCGCGCACGCCGAGGCCGTCGACGATCGTATAGGTGGCGATGATCACGGCATTGGTGAGCGCGAAGGCCAGCGCGTGGCGTCGCGAGCCGGTGCCGTGCGCGGTGCGGGCCAGCCCGATCAGCAGCACGCCGCCGCAGATGCCGGCGACCCCGACCCAGACCGGCGGCGGCAGGTGTTCGCCGATCAGCCGGCCACTGGCGATGGCCACCAGCAGCGGCGCCGTCCCGCGCATGATCGGATAGGCGAAGCCGAGGTCGCCATGCCGGTAGGCACCCACCAGCGTGATGTAGTAGCCGACGTGGATGACCAGCGAGGCCGCGAGCCAAGGCCACGCCTGGGCCCGGGGCAGGCCGACGAACAGCAGCAACGCCAGCCCGACGAAGCAGCCGAGCACGTGGATGAGTGCGGTGTCGAGCTGCTGGTCGGTGCCCGACTTGATGAGGGCGTTCCAGGAGGCGTGCAGGAGCGCGCCGAACAGCACCGCGGCCACGATCGGCCACGTCAGGATCATGCGGGCGCGGCGCTCGCCGGCAGGGCGCAGCGCCCGGCACGGCCGAGGTAATGGGCCAGCGAGGGCGTGGCCCAGTCCGCGTGCTTGGCGAGGTCGTCCCACTGGCGCAGGCGCACGGCGTCTCTGGCGCCCGGCTGGGCCAGGAAGGTGGCAGCGCTGTCGGCGTCGAAGACGCCGCCCTGCAGCACCAGGCTGCGCCTGGAGTCGTCGGAGAGCCTGGCGTGGTAGTCACGGTCGGCGAAGCAGAGGTAGCGCTTGGCGTCGACGTGCAGCTTGATGGCGTCGAGCACGGCCGCCGGCAGCAGGCCGCGCAGGAAAGGCAACGCGAAGTACTGGTGGGTGTCGTCGATGCCGCGCAGGCTGGGCGTGTCACCCTGCTCGTTGAGGAGATGGCCGAGGTCGTGGAGCAGGCACGCGGTGACGAGCTCGTCGCTGGCGCCTTCCTGCTCGGCGAGCTGAGCCGTCTGCAGCGCATGCTCTAGCTGCGTCACCGGCTCGCCGCTGTACTGCGCGCCGCCATGGCGTGCGAAGAGCTGCTCGATGTCGGCCAGGCTCAGCATCTGATCGTCGACTCGTACCGGTCAGCGCGGCGCGTCTTCGGGTCTCTCGAGAGGCGCGAACTGCGACTGACGGATGCGCGTCGCTGTCAGCGCGCCGGCCGATTCCAGGATCGGGTAGGCCACGCCGCAGATGTGCGAGTTGATGCGCTTCAGGTCGCTGATGAGGTCGAGGTGGAGCGAGCTCGTCTCGATGCTCTGCGTCGTGTTGTCGCGCAGGCGGCCGATGTGGTTGGCGGCGTACTCGTGCTCGAGGTCGCGAAAGTGCGCCTTCTCCTCGAGCAGCCGCTTGGCATCGCGGACGTGGCCGTCGAGGAACACGCTCATGGCCAGCCGAAGATTCGAGAGCAGCCGCTCGTGCAGGTGCACGATCTCGGCCATGCCGGCCTCCGAGAAGCTGCGGTTCTTGCGCACCTTCTTGTCCTCGATGTCCTGCAGCACGCGTTCGATGATGTCGCCGATCTGCTCCATGTTGATCGTGAAGGAGACGATGTCGGTCCAGCGCCGGCCTTCTTCAGGCGAGAGCGCTTCACCCGAGATCTGGGTCAGGTAGAACTTGATCGCCGAATACAGCTCGTCGACGGTGTCGTCGAGTTTTCGCAACTCGCCCGAAAGTCGCAAGTCGTTGTTGCGGATCACCGGCACGATGCCGCGCAGCATGGTCTCGACGACGTCGGCCTGATGCAGGGCTTCCCGCGCCGCGCACGAGATCGCGAGCGAAGGCATGGTCAGCGCCAGGGGGTCGAGGTGGCGCGGCCGCTTCATGTCGGCGCCGGGCGACGGCTCGCGCAGCCAGCGGTCGACCGTGCGGCCGACCAGGCCGGTGAAGCCGATGAAGACGATCGCCAGCACGATGTTGAAGCCGAGGTGGAAGAGCACGACCTGGTGATGGACCGTCGGTACCAGTTGCTGCATCAGCACATGCACCTGCGGCATGAGCGGGATGAAGAGCAGGGCTCCGGCCGACTTGAAGATCAGGTTGCCGAGCGGCAACCGGCGCACCTGCGGCGACGCGCTCGCGGTCGCCAGCAAGGCGAGCACGCCACTGCCGATGTTGGCGCCCAGGACCAGGCCGAGCGCCACCGGCACCGGCACCAGCGCCGAGGTGGCGAGCGTGGCGATCAGGAGCACGATGGCCAGGCTCGAGTACGAGAACACGGTGAGAACGGCACCGACGACGATGTCGAGCAGGACGTCGTCGGGCAGGGCCACGAGCAGGGCCCGCACCGCCGGCGACTCCGTGAGCGGCCGCGTCGCCGCGACGATGAGCTGGAGCGCCAGCGTGATCAGGCCGAGGCCGATCAGGACCCGCCCCACGGCGCCGGCGCCGCTGTTCTGCTTCGAGATGAAGACGACGACGCCGACGAAGATGAGCAGCGGCGACAGCCACGAGAGGTCGAACGAGAACACCACCGCCATCAGGCTGGTGCCGACGTCGGCACCGAGCATCACGGCCAGGGCGGCGCTGGTGGTGACGAGGTTCTTGCCGACGAACGAGGCCACGATCAGGCACGTCGCCGTGCTCGACTGCACGATGCTGGTGACGCCGAGGCCGGCGATGACGGAGCGAAGCCGGTTGCCGAAGCTGGCCGCCAGCACCTGGCGCAGGTTCTCGCCGAACACGCGCAGCATGCCGGTGCGCACGATGTGCGTGCCCCACACGAGCAAGGCGATGGCAGCGAGGAGATTGAGAAGGGGCAGCATCCGGGCGGTCGGGTCCTCGGTGGGCGTGGGCGCCGTCAGGCAGCCCGGTTGAGGGCCAGGTCGAAGGCGTCGAAATTGCGCCAGCGACGCGACGCGTCGATCCCGTCGATTCGCCGGTTCACGATCAGCGGTACGCGCTGCTCGGAGGTGCCGCCATGCGAGCGCAGCGGTGCGTCGAGGCCGGAGAGGTCGTGGCGCGAGGCCGACGTGCCGATCACCTTCGAGCGGCCCGAGACCACGATGAGGTCGCCGATGCGGTCGGCCGGCAGCTCGAAGAAGACGGCGGCCTCTTCACGGGAGCGCACCGAGTCGATGCCGTCGAGCGCGAAGATGCGCTGCTCGAGCGCGGCGCGGTCGACATGT
>JBDTCA010000421.1:0-2766 GCA_039923815.1 Caldimonas sp.
GAGCTGAGGTCGAGCGGTTCGAGCGAGTCGGGCACGCCGTCGAGCAAGCCTTGCAGCTCGGCCATTTCGGCGTCGCTCAGCGGCCGCACCGGATGGCCGGACAGCGCGTGAGGTCCGGGCCGGGTTCCGGGGCGACGCGGCTGCGTTCGCGACGATCGGTTCGGGGGCTGGATCATGGCGCGATTGTCGACGGGCGCCGGCGTCGGCGCCCTGTCAGCGCAGGAACGCGGCGATGGCTTCGCGCAGGGCGGAGGTCGAGCCGGACGCGACGCCGCTGGCGCTGCGATGGCCATCGTGGCCGGGCAGCTCGACGAAGCGGGCCGCCGGAATCGCCGCCGCCGCGGCATGCGCGGCGAACGCCGGGTTGTAGAGGTCGCTGGCCGGGGCCGCGATCAGCACCGAAGCCGCAATGCTCGCGAGTGCCTCTGCGGTATCGCCACCGAAACCGGGTGTCGTGCCGACGTCGTGACCGTCGTAGGCATGGCTCTGACAGCACCAGTCGAAGGGGTCGGGGCCGTGCTCGGCCAAGTCCGCTTCAGTGGCATCGAGCCACGTCGAGAGCGCGGCCGGGCTGGCGAAATCCTCGAGCGCCTGGGGCGTGCGCGAGATCACCGCCTGGGTCAGCGGAACCCAGAGCCGCATGGCTTCCTCACGCGGCCGCGGCCGCGTGCAGGCCGCGTCGCTGAACAGCGCTCGCCGGGCCATCTCGTTGACCAGCTGCGACCACCGCGAGGTGCGCGCCATCGGCGTCATGGCGACAACCCGGTCCATGCGCTGCGGATGGCTGACGGCCCACTGCAGCGCCTGCATGCCACCCATCGACGCCCCCACGACGGCAGCGAGCCGGCCGACGCCGAGGCCGTCGAGGGCGCGCCGTTGCGACTCGACCATGTCGCGAATCGTGAGGGCGGGAAATGCCGCGCCGCGCTGAGTCGCGCTGTTCGACGGCGACGAGGACAAGCCGTTGGCCAGTGCATCGACGACGACGATGCAATGACGTTCGGTGTCGAGCGCAGCGCCCGGGCCGATCAGGAAATCGAGGCGGTGGTGGGTGCTGCCGATGGCGGTCAGCACGAGGACGGCCCGATCGGCCAGATGCGCCTCGTCACCGTGCAGCACGCAGCTGACGAAGGCATCGCGCAACGTCTCACCGGACTCGAGTGCCAGACTGCCGAGTTCGATGCGGCGATGCGGCCGGTCGATCCAGCCGGGGGCGAGTGGCGGGTGGCGCACGGCAGCGATGCTCAGTCAAAGTCGCGGCGAGGCCGGGCGCCGCCGTAGCTCGAGCGGACGATGCGCTTCTCGCGCATCAGCGAGCCGGCGCGCAGCGCGACCTGGACGAATACACATCGATAGGGGCCGGCGGCAGCGCAGTTTCATTCATTGTTGAAAACCAGTTTCGCATGTGAGACGGCAGCGCGACATCGCCGTCTCGGTGGCGGCCGCCCGCAAGCATCTGCGCGATGCCGTGAGGCGAATTTCATCGGGCCTCGGCGCCATTGCCGGCCGCTGCCGAGCCCGCCCCGTGGCTCAGGCCAGAATCATCTGGGTGCAGCGAAACAGCGCCAACCGCTTGTCGCCCGGCCCGAAGACGATGGCCGACCAGACCTGCGTCGTGCGACCGAGGTGCTCGGCGCGGCACTCGGTTCGGATGGTGCCCTCGCGCGTGGTGCCGAGGAAGTTGCTCTTCAGCTCGATGGTGGTGAAGTTCTTCGCTGCGTCGGGCAGGTGGGCGATGCAGGCGTACCCCGCCGCGGTATCGGCCAGCAGAAGGACGCTGGCGGCGTGCAGGAAACCGTTCGGCGCCAGCATCCACGGCTCGACCACGAGCTCGGCGTCGAGCCGGCCTTCGTCGATCGCGGTGACGCGAAAGCCGTAGCGACCCGGCAAGGTGCCGGCTTGTTTCGCCTGGAAGGTTTCGGCGGTGATCTCGGGGCGGCGCATCGGGCGAGCATAGCGGCGGCCTAGACTCGAGGGCTCTGTCGGCGAGCGCCGGCCAACCGAAAGGAAATCTCATGGGCGCCACCGAAGCCTTCACCACGACACACGACGTCGGCCACTGGATCGGCGGTCGTGCCGCCACCGGCAGCGGCACGCGGCGCAGTGCCGTCCACAACCCCGCGACCGGCGCCGTGGCGCGCCAGGTGCTGCTCGCCGAGAGCGCCGATGTCGACGCCGCTGTCGCTGCGGCCAAGGCGGCCTGGCCGGCCTGGGCCGCGTTGCCGCCGCTGCGCCGCGCCCGCGTCATGAACGCCTTCCTGGGCCTGCTCAACCAGCATCGCGACACGCTCGCCGCGATGATCACGTCGGAGCATGGCAAGGTCTTCAGCGACGCCCAGGGTGAAGTCACGCGCGGCATCGACATCGTCGAGTTCGCGTGCGGGATCCCGCAGCTTCTCAAGGGCGACTACACCGAACAGGTCTCCACCGGCATCGACAACTGGACGATGCGCCAGCCGCTCGGCGTCGTCGCCGGCATCACGCCCTTCAACTTCCCGGTGATGGTGCCGATGTGGATGTACCCCGTCGCGCTCGCCTGCGGCAACGCCTTCATCCTGAAGCCGAGCGAGCGCGATCCTTCGGCTTCGCTCTTCATGGCCGAACTGCTCGCGCAGGCCGGCCTGCCCGCCGGCATCTTTAGCGTCGTCCAGGGTGACAAGGTCGCCGTCGACGCGCTGCTCGCGCACGCCGACGTCAAGGCGGTGAGCTTCGTCGGCTCGACGCCGATCGCGCGCTACATCTACGAGACCGGCGCCCGCCACGGCA
>JBDTCA010000422.1:0-2589 GCA_039923815.1 Caldimonas sp.
GCGACCACGAACTCCTGCCGCTGCGTGCACTTGAGCTTGATCCAGGCCGGGCTTCGTTTCGACACATAGGGCGAATCGGTGCGCTTGCCGATCACGCCTTCGAGGTGCATCCGGCAGGCGTTGTGAAGCAGCTCCGCCGGCGTGCTCTGGAAGTCTTCGCTGAAGCGGATGCGATCGGGCGGTGCCGACTCGAGCAGCCTCGCCAGCAAGGCACGACGCTCCGCCAGCGGCACGCTGCGCAGGTCGTGGCCGGCATGGAACGGCAGGTCGAAGACGTAGTACTGGATGGTGTCGGTACGGGGCGAATCGAAAGCGTTCTGGAGCAGGTTGAAGTCGGGCGCGCCATGGGCGCCGGCGACCACGATTTCACCGTCGAGCCAGCCCGAACCGATGCCGAGCGATCGCACCGCAGCGACGAGCCCCGGCATCCGGCTCGACCAGTCGTTGCCGTTGCGGGTGAAGAGGCGCACGTCGTCGCCGTCGACGCGGGCCAGGATGCGGTAGCCGTCGAACTTGATCTCGTAGCTCCAGCCCGCGTCGGTCGGCGCCTGCGACACCAGCGTCGCCAGCTGCGGCGCCAGCGTTGGCGGCAGGGCCGCCTTTTTCGCACCCGACGGAGCCGAGGCCGACGACGCCGGAGGGTCTGCGGCCGGCACGTTCCCGGCGACGGAGGTTTTCCGGGTCTCGCCGGACTTCTTCGCCGATGCAACCTTCTTCTTCGCGGCCACGACGGCCCTGGATTTCACCGCGGGCGCATCGGGGATCGTCAGATCGGAAATTACGCTCCCCGGCTCCTGCTGGACGACGACGTACTCGGCCGCGGGGCGTGCAGCCTCGTCTCGCTCCTTGATGAGCAGCCAGGGTTCTTGCCGCTCGGCCGCGCGGCCGTGCATGCGAACCAGCGTCCAGCCGCCGCTGAGCTTGTGGCCGTGGAGCTGGAACTTGAGCTTGCCATCGCGATAGCCAGCACGAGGGTCACCGACCGGCTCCCAGGTGCCGTTGTCCCAGACGATGACCTTGCCGGCGCCGTACTGGCCGGCCGGAATGGTGCCCTCGAAGCTGCCGTAGTCGATCGGGTGGTCTTCGACATGAACGGCCATGCGCTTGTCGGCTGGATCCAGGCTCGGGCCCTTCGGCACCGCCCAGCTCTTCAGTGTGCCGTCGAGCTCGAGTCGGAAGTCGTAGTGCAGACGGCTGGCGGCGTGTTTCTGGATCACGAATCCGAGCTGGCCGACCGCGCCCTCGCCGCCTTGCGGCTCGCTCGTGATCTTGAAGTCGCGCTTGGCGAAATAGGGCTCGAGGGCTGGCTTCATGGTGGTGCCTTTCGGCGGCCGATGGCGGCAATCGGCATGCCGTTGGCGGGATCGTGATGATCGTCTGCCGCAGCATGGCCTCCCGCGTCGGTATGGTTCACGTAGAGACCCTGTTCGTCAATGGACAATAACTTGCAAAATGTCTGCATACAGACTATCTTTACCGACCATGAGCGCACTCCTGAAGCCTGCGGTTCCGGCGGTCGATCTCGGCTCCGTGGACGCAGCCGCCGCGGCGCTGCGCACCTTTTTCCGGCTTGCCGAAGCCTGGCAGCTATCGATGCCCGAGCAATCGGCAGTGCTCGGTGTGGCCCGGACCACGCTCTACCAATGGAAGCAGGGCAAGGTGGCGCCGCTCGACCGCCACCTGCTGGAGCGGCTCTCGCATCTGTTCGGCATCTACTCGGCATTGCAGATCCTGTTCCCGGCCTCGGGCCGCGCCGACGAATGGATCCGCAAGCCGAACAGCGCGCCGCTTTTCGGCGGCAGATCGGCCCTCGACCGTCTGCTCGGCGGCCAGATCGCCGATCTGTTCGTCGTGCGCCAGTACCTCGACGCGCAGCGCGGCGGCAAGGCCTGAGCGGGTGGCTGCCGTCGATCCGGCCGCGGTGCCGCTGGCCCGCGTCTCGTGGCGACCGTCGTATCGCCTCATTCCCTCGCGCTACCCGACCGTCGGCCTCTACGACGCGATCGCCGATCCGGCCGATCTCGAGGTCGTGTTCGCCATCGAGGCGCTGGCCAACCCGCGCGTGCGCGACGAGATCGGCGAGCTGAGCCTGGTGCCGCCCGGCGAGCGCATTTCGGGCCCCGGCGCGACGCCCGTGATGGCTGCCTTCACGCACCTGAACCCGGAGGGATCGCGCTTCTCCGACGGCAGCTACGGCGTCTATTACGCGGCCCATTCGCTCGAGACGGCGGTGCTCGAGGTGGGCCATCATCGCGCCGAGTTCCTGCGCCGCACCGACGAACCCGCCATCGACATCGACCTGCGACTCATCACCGCCAACGTCGAGGCCGAGCTGCACGACCTCCTCGACCCCCCCGTCGCGGCGCCGGTCGCAGGCCGCTTCGCCTCGGTGCTCGACGCCGACGACTACGCAGCGTCGCAAAGCCTCGGTCGCCGGCTGCGCGCGGCCGGCAGCTGGGGCCTGCGCTGGCCGAGCGTTCGCCACGAGCGCGGCGAGTGCGTCGGCATCTTCCGGCCGAAGGCACTTCGTCACGCCAAGGCGGCGAGCCACTACGCGATGCACTGGGACGGCATCCGCTTCAGCCACTG
>JBDTCA010000423.1:0-6457 GCA_039923815.1 Caldimonas sp.
GGCGAGCTTTTCCATCGACTGTCCGCCGACGCCCGTCGCGTGGAAAACAAGGCAGTCGACCTCGCTCTCGAGTCTTTTCGTCACGGCCTGCACGCAGGTCGTGGTGACGCCGAACATCGTCAGGCCGACCGCCGGCTTCGTCGAGGCCGACTCCTCGGCCGGGTGGGCGATCATTCCCGCGAGCGCGTGCGCGGCGTTGGCGAGCACTTTCTCGCTGATTCGATTGATGCCCTGCACGTCGGTGACGGAATACATCATGCAGATGTCGCTCGGGCCGACGTACGGACGCGTGTCGCCGCTGGCCATCGTCGACAGCATCACCTTGGGCACGCCGACGGCGAGCGCTCGCATGCCCTGCGTGGCCAGCGTGGTGCCGCCCGAGCCACCGGCGGAGATCAGGCCACCCAGGTCGCGCCGGGTCAGCACGAAGGCCTCGAAGGCGATCGCCATGGCGGTCATGGCGTCGCCCCGGTCGCTGCTGAAGACGGCTGATTCGCCGTTCGGATGGTGGCGCGCCACTTCGCGCGGATGCACGTTCGCAGACGACGTCTTGCCCGAGGTCGAGAGGTCGACGGTGACGACGCGAAGACCCAGCCGCTCCAGGCACTGGCGCAGGAAGAACAGCTCACGGCCCTTGGTGTCGAACGTGCCGGCCACGTACGCGGCGCGTGTGCTGCTGGTGGCAACCGGGAAGTCGTAGACCTGCGACGCGGCCGGCATCGGCTTCGTGGCGGGAGACGACACCGGCAGCGCGGGTGCAACAGGCGCGCTGCGCGCGATGTCGGCCAACGGCCCGGTAGTGCCGCCCGCGTTCCAGCGATTGAAGCCGCGCACCGTGGCCGGTGCAACGTTGTCCAGCGACGGTGCGCCATCACCGTAGGCGCGGCGCACGGTCAGCACCCGGGTCGGAGCCGGTTCATCGTTGCGTGTGGTGTTCGACTCGGCTTCGTCGGGCTCAGGACCGTGGCCCCCCGAACGCACGCCGAGCAGGCGCTCCTGCAGGTCGCGGTCGGCAGCCAGGTGCGTCGTCGGCATCTCCTGGGCAATGCGGCCGTTGACCATCACGCCAATCCGGTCGGCAACCGACATCGCGACGCCGAGGTTCTGCTCGATCAGCAACACCGAGATGCGCCCCTCGGCGGCGAGGTCGCGCAGCGCCTGCGCGACCTGCTCGACGATCACCGGTGCCAGGCCCTCGGTCGGCTCGTCCATGACGAGCAGCTTCGGCTTGAGCAGCAGGGCGCGGCCGATGGCGAGCATCTGCTGTTCGCCACCCGAGAGCTGGGCACCGCCGTTGCCGCGCCGCTCGGCGAGGCGCGGGAACATGGCATAGATGCGATCGACCTCGCGCTTGCCGCTCGCCACGAGGCGCAGCGTCTCGTCGACCGACAGGGAGGGCCAGACGCGCCGGCCTTGCGGCACATACGCGATGCCTCGCTTCGTGATCTCGTTGGGCGCCTTGCCGAGAATCTCTTCACCGGTCAGCCGCACGCTGCCGCGCGCCGGGACCAGGCCGGTGATGGCGTTGCAGAGGGTGGTCTTGCCCATGCCGTTGCGGCCGACGATGCCGAGCACGCCGCGCTCGAGCGCGAAACTGACGCCCTGCAGCGCGTGAGCGCCTCCGTAGTAGACGTCGAGGCCCTCGACGACCAGCACGGGGCCGGTGTCGCCGGAGTCGTCCCGCACGTGGCTGCGGAACCAGGCCATCAGTGCTTGCTTCCCATGTAGATCGCCTGCACCTGGGCGTCGTTCTCGATCTCGTCGGGGCTGCCGGTGCGAAGTACCTTGCCGTTGTGCATCACGGTGACGCGCTCGACGACGCGCAGGGCGATGTCGAGGTCGTGCTCGATCAGGACGAAGCTCATGTGCGGCGGCAGCGAGCGCAGCAGCGTGACGAGCTCACGGCGCTCGGCGGGCGAGAGGCCCGCGGCCGGCTCGTCGAAAAGGATGAGGCGGGGTGCCCCCGCCAGCGCCATGCCGATCTCGAGCTGGCGCTGCTGGCCGTGGGCGAGGTCGGCGACGCGGGCGTCGGCGATATGCGAGAGGCGGGCGCGGTCGAGGAGGTCGCGCGTGGCGACCGTCGAGGCTTGGCTCGCTCCGGCCCGCCGGAAACTGAAGCGGCCGTTGGCGACGCCACGGACCGCGAGGAAGAGGTTGTCGCGAACCGTGAGGTCGCGGAACAGGAGTGACGACTGATACGTGCGGCGCAGGCCCTTCCTGATGCGCTCGTGCGGCGGCAACGTCGTGATGTCTTCCCCGAAGAACTGGATGCGTCCGGAGGTGGGTGGAAAGTCGCCGGTGATGGCGTTGAAGAGGGTGGTCTTGCCGGCACCGTTGGAGCCGAGGATGGCGTACTTCTGTCCGGCGGCGACGTTCAGGCTGACGTCGTCGACGGCGCGCAGCGCCCCGAAGGCACGTGTCACTCCGCTCAGCGTCAGCGCATCGCCGGAAAGCAGCTGACCGCTGCCTGCGGCGGGCGCTCCGAAGGCGGCGGCGCGTTGCGCCACTGCCGCTTTCGGTGACCCGAGCGAGGTGATCGATGCCATCGTTGGCTGCGCGCTTTCTTCGCTACCGGCCTAAATACGGCAATCGGGAACGTCGCGCGTGCCCATGCCCATCTTTTTGAAGTCGGCTTCCGAGAGGCCAAGCGTCTGCGAGATGTTGGGCACCGATTTCACGACCTTGTTGTAGAACGAACCATTGGCCGCCTTCGCCACTTCGGTGATGTACGTCGTGCCGACGCCGTTGCGGTTGGCATCGATCTTCACCTCGCCGGCCGGGCCCTTGAAGTCGGTTTTCTGCAGCGCCGCGCGATACGCCTTCTGGCCGCCCGAGAGATCACCCTTGACCACATCGAGCGCGTCGAGGACGGCCTTGGTGTTGATGTAGTACAGGTAAGCGAAGAGGGACGGGCTGGGGAAGCCGTCCTTGAAGTTCGACTTGTAGTCGGCGACGAACTTCTTCCACTCCGGCGTGTCGATCGAGTCGGCCATGGGACCTGCCGACATCGTGCCCAGCAACGACTCGCGGCGCTTGCCCTTGAAGTTCAGCACTGTCTGGTCGACCGTGATCGAACCGCCGATCATCGGCTTGTCGCCGCCAGCCTGCTCGTACTGCGTCAGGAAGTTGACGGCGTCGGAGCCTCCGAGCACCACCAGCAGCGCGTCGACGCCCTTCGGGATCTTCGCGATGACCGACGAATAGTCCTTCGTGCCCAGCGGAACCCAGGCCTTGTCGAGCACCTTGCCGCCCTTGGCGCAGTAGCTGGCCATGAAGCCCTGAACCTGCGAGTACGGGAAGCCGTAGTCTTCGGCGATCAGGTAGAGCTTCTTGTAGCCCTTGGCAAGCGCGTGCTCGCCGAGGCCCACCATCCACTGCGCGCCTTCGGTGTTGAAACGGTAGAAGTTCGCGGCCGGGTCGGCCAGCGTGGCGCCCTGCGCACCCGATGAGCCGTTCACGAACGTGATGTCGGGCTTGGTCTTGGCGTAGTTCTTGACCGCGATCCCTTCGTCGCCCGAGAGGGGGCCAATCATGATCTGGACCTTGTCCTGCTCGACGGCCTTGCGGGTCGAGTTCACGGCTTTGTCGGGCGTCGCGTCAGACGACACCTTCACGAACTCGATCTTCTTGCCGCCGGCCATGCCGTTGTGCTGCTTGAGCGCCAGGTCGGCGCCGCGCATGCCGTCCTGCCCGGGCGCCGCGAACGGCCCTTCGAGCGAGGCCAGCAGCCCGATCTTCAAGACCTCTTGCGCCTGTGCGATGCCGGTCAGCGCGAACACCGCCGCCGCGCCGATGAAGCTGCGGGCCAGCCCCGTTGCGACTTGCTTGATGTGTGGGTTCATGTCTCGCTCCTGTCTTTCATGGTGAATGCGGTCTGTGCCGCGGTTGAGTGACCGGCCCCGACGGGAAGCGCGCACGCAGGTGCTGCCAGAGGCCCAGCAAGCCGTCGGGAGAAAAGAGAACGATGGCGAGGAAGACGCCGCCAATCACCAGGTTGAAGCGCTCGCGGTCGACGAGGTCGATCGCGAAGTTCTGCAGCAGGACGAAGACGATCGCGCCGATGAAGGCGCCGATGGGATGCTTCATGCCGCCTAGCACGGCGATGATGAGGATGTTGATCATCGCGCCGATACCGATCGTGCCGGGCGAGATGCGGCCGTTGTACCAGACCAGCAATACGCCGCCGATGGCTGCGAGGAAGCCAGCCACCGCATACGCGGCGACGCGATGCGCGGTGACGGCAAAGCCGAGCGAGTGCATGCGGCGCGGGTTGTCGCGGATGCCCTGAAGAGCGACGCCGAAGGTCGTGCGCACGAGATGTTTGATGAAGAAGTAGGACGCTGCTGCGCAGGCCAGCGCCAGGAAATAGAACGGTATCGGCTCGCGCAGGTCGAGTTCGTTCCACGCGGGCGGTGCGATCTTGCTGAAGCCCTGGAAGCCGTTGAAAAGCGTGTAGTTCTGCTGCGCGAGATAGAAGAAGGCGACGCCCACGGCCAGCGTGATCATGATTGTGTAGATGCCTTCGGTGCGCACCGAGAGCCAGCCGATCGCGGCCGCCACCGCCGTCGCGATCACGACGGCGGCGATCAGCGCGAGCCACCACGGCCAGCCGAGGCTGATGGCCGCGTTGCTGCTGGTGCCGAAAATGGCGACCAGATAGGCCGCGATGCCGGCCACCGTCATCTGCGCCAGCGACACCATGCCGCCATAACCGCCGAGGAAGGTGAGCGAAAGGGCGACGATGCCCAGCGCCAGCGATTGCGCTCCGATCTGGAAGGTGAAAAAGGGCGTTGCGAAGAACGGATAGAGCAGGACGAAGGCAGCAACGACGAGGTGGCGCAGGCGGATCGGCCGGACCAGCGTCCGCAGCCGGGACGGTGAGTTGCCCGGCGCTGTCGCCGCGCCAGCTACGGGGCGCTCGGTCGCGCGCACTGGCAGCGGGTGCACGACCGCCCCGCCCTTCGCGCTTTGCGCTGACGCGAAGGCGGCGCTCGACGACGAGTTCATCGCCCGCCGCCATTTCGCGGCGCTCACGTGTTCTTTCCCATCAGGCCGCGCGGCTTGAAGGCCAGCGCCACGACCATGATCACGAAGGTGAAGACGACGCTGTAGGTGGGAGCGTAGGCCAGCCCGAACTGTTCGGCCAAGCCAATCAACAACGCACCGATGGCGGCACCGACGACGCTGCCCATTCCGCCGACGATGACGACAACGAGCGAGGCGAGCAGATAGCGCGTGTCCTCGCCGGGCGAGATCGACAGCGCCGTGCCGCCGACGACGCCGGCGAGCCCGGCGAGGCCGGCGCCGATGGCGAAGGTGAGCGCGAAGACGAACTGCACGTTGACGCCGGACGCGGCCAGCATGCCGCGATCGTCGACGCCGGCGCGGATCATCATGCCGATGCGCGTCTTGGCAAGCAGCAGCCACAGGCCCACGCCGATCACGATCGATGCGAAAAGGACCATCAGCCGGTAGGTGGGAAACTTCTCGACCAGCGGCAGCACCGTCGAGCCGTAGATCCACGACGGCGGATCGAAGGTGTAGATCTCGGCGCCCCAGGTCCAGAGCATGAGGTCGGCGAGCACGATCGACAGACCGATGGTGACCAGGGTCTGGCGCAGGTCCTGACCCTGCATGTGGCGAAACACGAGCACCTGCATGATCAGGCCGAGCAACGCCGAGGCGAGGAAACCCGCGAGCACGGCGAGCACCCACGAGCCGGTGTGCTCGCCCACGAACCAGCCGACGTAGGCGCCGAACAGGTAGAGCGAGCCGTGCGCCAGGTTGACGTTGCGCATCAGGCCGAAGACGAGTGTGAAGCCGCTCGCCACCAGGAAGTAGAGCGAGGCCAACGTCAGTCCGTTGAGCAGCGTCTTGAAGAAGAGCGGCGCGTTGTCGGGAATGGCCCAGCCGGCGAAGACCACGACGGGTCCGCCGAAGAGGAGCCAGAGCGCCGCCTGCTTCTTCGTCATGCCGCCCGGTTCCACGCTCGTTGCGAGGCGATGTCGGGACGCTTGGCGAAGACGCCGTCCTTCATCACCGCGAGCAGCCGCTTCGGGTCGCGCAGGATCGACAGGTTGGCGAGCGGATCGCCGTCGACGAGGAGGAGGTCGGCGAGGTAGCCGTCCTTGACGATGCCGAGCTCGTTCGGCTTCATCATGATCTGGCCACCGTAGAGGGTGGTCGAGCGGATCGCCTCCATCGGCGTGAAGCCGAGGTACTTGACGAAGAACTCGAGGTCGCGCGCGTTCTGGCAATGGGGCGTGAAGGCGAAGCCGTAGTCACCCCCCGGCAGCACGCGGATGCCGCGCCGGTGCATCTTCGAGAGCGACTCGATCGCCGCGTCCCACTCGATCTGGTAGCCCATCTCGGTGGCCATGGCGTGGGTGACGCCGTAGGCCTCGGCCTCGTGCAGCATCGCGTACAGGATGGCGATGCCGGGCGCGACGAAGACCCG
>JBDTCA010000424.1:0-2779 GCA_039923815.1 Caldimonas sp.
GAGGTGCGCGCCCGTGGCGGCGAGCTGTTCGTGTTCGCCGATGCCGACACGAAGATCGAGTCGGCCGAAGGCGTGCACGTGATCCGCATGCCCGAGCACTACGGGGCGCTTTCGCCGATCCTCCACGTCGTGCCCCTGCAACTGCTCGCGTATCACACGGCCGTGGCGCGCGGCACCGACGTCGACAAGCCGAGGAACCTGGCGAAAAGCGTGACGGTGGAATGAGTGCCCGTCCCTCGAAAGGCAATGGCCAGCGCCGGAGCGGCACGGAAATCCGACGACCTTGCACGCTCATCACGCCGTGAACGGCCCACGACCTTGCCCGTTGATGTTCGCCGCAGGGTTGCTCGCAGATTCACGGAATGAGCAGTCGGCAGCGGCCAGGAGGCGGTTCTGTCACGACATTGCAGACCTCGAATGCTTCTGGCTTGGTGGCACCACGCGCCGTCCTGAATGGCCCGAAGCACTCGATGCTCTCCAGATACAGGCGCTGCCAGGTCGTGCAGTCCGTTTGATCGTTGGGCATCTGGGCAGGCCGCTTGACAGCTCCCCGGGACGCGGCAGCCGCCGTCGGGGCACTTGAAGGCATCTGTCGTTCGGTGGCCATTCCGGCCGCCCTGTCCTTCACCTTCCGAGCGCCATCGAGCGCGTCGCGACGCTGCTCTGCAGTGGGCTCGTCGGCTGTTACGCCCACTCGCCTGGCGACGCTCTGGTATCTCTGCGGCACGACTTCCGCGTAGTGGACCGTGCCCTGGTCATCGACCCAGCGGTAGACCCCAGCATCTGCGACGCTGGCTGACATTGATGCGAGCACCCCAAACGCGACGGCAAAGGCGAAACGTCCGCGCCAACCCATTGGAGAAGTGGCACAGAGAATCAGGAGTGGTTTCATGCTCAGTATGTTGGCCGGGATGTCATGTTCAGTTCAGCAACGCCTGCACTTGCCTCCCCATCGAAAAAGGCAAAGGCCGGCGAAGCCCTAAGCGCTCGACAAGGTCGGGGCGTTGGGACCGCCAGGCGTCGACATGGAGACTGGGTGCGATGGGAGTTGCCCGCTCCGCGACGTGGAGTCGCCAGCATTGCGGGTTGTGGCGCGAAGGGTCGACAACGGCCCGGCGCAGCAGGTCGTTCGTGGGACGGTGCAATGCCACGATGCCCGATCCAGCCGATTCAGTCTGTTCGTCAGCGCACACGTTCGCGAAGAGGCCACCGATCCGCTGACGTTCGCCACTGCCTGCGATTGGCCAGCCAGTCAATAAACAGGAGCGGAAGCCAACGGCCACCGCGACAGCGGGGTCGATGCCCCTGCGGCGACAAGGCGTGATCAGGGAACGCACACTCTGGTCGTGTCCGATGCCGAGCAAGATGTCTGCCGCTTGCTTGCTGAACAGGGATGACTCGTTGATGTTGAAGATCTGGATTGGCCTGATCATCGCCACCATGCCCTTGCTGTCTCAAGCCGTCGAGGAACCGGGTTACGACGTCGTCCAGCAGCTGGACGGAGCCGAGATCCGCCAGTACGCGCCCTATGTCGTCGCGGAGGTGTTGGTCAGCGGCCCCG
This sequence comes from Caldimonas sp., assembly GCA_039923815.1. Classification (GTDB taxonomy): domain Bacteria; phylum Pseudomonadota; class Gammaproteobacteria; order Burkholderiales; family Burkholderiaceae_C; genus Schlegelella_A. The sequence goes on from JBDTCA010000424.1 coordinate 1,562, forward strand.
CCGAAGAGGCCGGCAACCAGGCCTTCCCGATCCTGGCCGGATACATCTTCGGCAAGAACAAGGGAGCAACGAAGTTCGACATGACCGCGCCCGTGACCCAGGCTGCCGCACCCGTGAAGCTGGAGATGACGGCGCCGGTGACGCAGGCTGCGGCGGCGGGAGGCTTCGTCGTCCAGTTCGTCTTGCCCAAGGGCGTGACCCTGGCGTCGGCTCCCGAGCCGATCGATCCGAGAGTGCAGTTGCGGGAAATCCCCGGCAGGCGCGTCGGCGCCATCCGATATTCCGGTTTCTGGTCCCAGGGCAACTACGCCGAACACTTGGCCAAGCTCGAGCAGGCCATGCGGAGCGCCCACATCTCCTGGACAGGCGAGCCGACGCTGGCGCGATACAACCCGCCGTTCACCCCGTGGTTCATGCGGCGCAACGAGATCTGGTTGGAGGTGCCGGCCGCCGCGCCTCAAGACGGCGTGCGTGCCGTGCCATGACGCCAGGATGTCGCGAATTTTGCTGTTCGGCTGTGGGCACCTGGGTCCTTGCTGATGTGCGGCTTCTGCTCGAATGCGCTGGCCCCGATGTCGTCGCGTCGGCTGGAGCCGACTGCCCGCATGGGTCCGCAACCTGCCCACCCACCTCCCCAACACGCGCATCGTCGCCGGCACCGACAACGAGTCGTTGCAGGCCGTCGACTGGAGAAAATCAGTCCGTCCGGACCAAACAAGTCAATCGCACCTGGCTCTCTGCATTGACGGCTGTTCGGTCTATCAATCTGGAGACTCGTCATCGCGAGACCCAGCCGAGAGGGAAGGCCTGAAAGTCTTCGGTCGGTAGCACGGCCTTTTGTCCCTTCATGGGAAAGCTGACGTCGCCTTTCGCGATCCGAGGCATCGTTTCCTTGTCTTTCAGTTTCTCGACCCCACCGGCCAGCGCGAGCAGTGCCATGTTGCCCAGCAATTGACTCACTGGCCCCGAAGTCACCCACCGTGGCTCAGCCAGTTCGTAGCCGTCGGGCGAGACCGGGTCAGGAATCAACCGGAGCTTCTCGGTCGCTTCGACGATGTAGTACGCCTTCTTCGTCGTGCCGGTCATCTGTTCGGGACCCGGAGTCGGAATCAGCGTCGCGTTCTTGGTCTTCCAGTCATATCGGTACAGCAAGATCCAAAGAGTGGAACTCGTGCCTTTGTCTCTCGGCCCGTACTGGACCTGCAGGACGCCGTCGTC
>JBDTCA010000425.1:0-3078 GCA_039923815.1 Caldimonas sp.
ACCTCGTTGAGGTTATGTGGCGGAATGTTCGTCGCCATGCCGACCGCGATACCGCCCGAGCCGTTGACCAGCAGATTCGGCAGCTTCGATGGCATGACCAGCGGCTCACGCTCGCTGCCGTCGTAGTTCGGGCCGAAGTCGACCGTTTCCTTGTCGAGGTCGGCGAGCATTTCGTGCGAGATCTTCGCAAGCCGGATCTCCGTGTAGCGCATGGCCGCGGCGTTGTCGCCATCAACCGAGCCGAAGTTGCCCTGACCGTCGACGAGCATGTGGCGCATGGAGAAGTCCTGCGCCATCCGAACCAATGTGTCGTAGACCGACTGGTCTCCGTGCGGGTGGTATTTGCCGATCACGTCACCGACGATGCGCGCGCTCTTCTTATAAGGCCGGTTCCAGTCGTTGTTCAGCTCGTGCATCGCGAACAGAACGCGCCGGTGCACAGGTTTCAGGCCATCGCGAGCGTCGGGGAGGGCCCGGCCCACAATCACGCTCATCGCGTAATCGAGATACGAGCGCCGCATCTCCTCCTCGAGGCTGATGGGCAGGGTTTCTTTAGCGAATTGGGTCATCGAGTCGGCTCGCGAGAAGCGGCGTGACCGCCCGTCGAAGAGTCGAGCGCGAGGCTTGATTCTAAGTTGCCACTCGGCTGTCGCAGCCGCGCAACAACCGCCTCAACGAGCGTTTTGCACCGGGCCAAAATCAAGTTGGATGAAAGCCCTATGGCACAATAAGTCGGTCGGTGGTCAACGCCCGGGACACGGGGGTGGCCGGTATTTTCCGATTCGATTCGGACGTTTTTTAAGCAGAACACTACTTGCCTTCCCTCGAGAGGAGAATCATGAAGAAATTGAATAAGGTGGCGTCGCTCTTCGCAACCGCCGCTCTCGCGTCATCGGTCGCCGGCGTCTCTGCGCAGACGGTGGACAACTGGGTCAGTGGCACTGGTTTGCCGTGGAAGAACGGCACCAACGAGCTTTGCTGGCGTGATGGCGTCTGGACCCCCGCCACCGGCCTAAAAGGCTGTGACGGCGTTCCGGCTCCTATGACTGCACCGGCTCCTGCCGCGCCGACTCCGACGCCGGCGAGCCCAGCTGCCGCTCCGGCTCCCGCTCCGGCACCCGCTCCTCGCGTTGTCGCAGCGCCCACCAGCGAGAAGGTCACTTTTGCTGCCGATGCGTTCTTCGACTTCGACAAGTCGGTGCTCAAGCCCGAAGGCCGCGCCAAGCTCGACGATCTCGTCAGCAAGATGGCAGGTCTGAATCTCGAAGTCATCATCGCAGTTGGTCACACTGACTCGATCGGCTCGGATGCCTACAACCAGCGCCTGTCGATCCGTCGCTCGGAAGCCGTCAAGGCTTACTTGGTGAGCAAGGGTGTCGAGAAGAACCGGGTCTACACCGAAGGCAAGGGCGAGAAGCAACCTGTCGCCGACAACAAGACCGCCGAAGGCCGCGCAAAGAATCGTCGCGTGGAAATCGAAGTGGTTGGTACCCGCGGGAAGTAAGCTTCCAAGCAGGATCAAAAAACCCCGCCTGGCGGGGTTTTTTGTTTTGGACCGCTAGCATCGCGCCATGATCAACGCAGACCCACGCGAGCTTGCCAAGTTCAGCGAACTCGCTCATCGCTGGTGGGACCTGGAAAGCGATTTCAGGCCACTACATCAGATCAATCCACTCCGGCTCGACTGGATCGACGGGCTGGCCAAATTGCGTGGCAAAAGCGTCGTCGACGTCGGTTGCGGAGGCGGCATCCTGGCTGACGCCATGGCCCGCAAGGGTGCCGAGGTTCTGGGCATCGATCTCGCCGCCAAGGCGCTCAAAGTAGCGCAGTTGCACGCCATCGAAGCGGAGACCCCTCGCGTCGAGTACCGCGAGATCGCCGTCGAGGCTCTCGCGCTGGAGTCGGCATCGTCGTTCGACGTCGTCACTTGCATGGAGATGCTGGAGCACGTTCCTGACCCATCGTCGGTGGTCGCGGCTTGCGCCAGCCTGGTCAAGCCGGGGGGCTGGGTATTCTTCTCGACGATCAACCGAAGCCCCAAGGCCTTCATGTTCGCAATCGTCGGCGCCGAACACGTGCTCTCCTTGCTCCCGAGAGGCACGCATGAATATGCCAAATTCATCCGTCCTAGCGAGCTCGCCGGATGGTGTCGCGCTGCGTCGCTCGAGCTGGAGTCGACGCGGGGCCTCGGGTACAACCCGCTGAGCCGCCGCTACCGGCTGACGGGCGACACCAGCGTCAACTATCTGTTCGCTTGTCGGCGCCCGGCCTGACGTCTGCCGCATGACACGTCGCATCGACGCGGTGCTGTTCGATCTGGACGGCACGCTGATCGACAGCGCTCCTGATCTGGCAGGTGCGTGCAACGACATGCGCACCCAGCGCGGCCTGGCAGCGTTGCCTTACGCGCAGCTGCGAGCCATGGTCGGTTCGGGCGCACGCGGAATGGTCGGCACCGGTTTCGGCATTGGCCCAGATGACGACGCCTATGCTGCCCTTCGAGACGAGTTCCTGAATCGCTATGAATCGAGGATGACCCGCGAGACGCGCGTCTTTGCAGGCGTACCGTCCATGCTCGCTCGCCTGCGCGAATCGGGTCGTTGCTGGGGCATCGTCACCAACAAGGCGTCACGGTTCGCCACGCCACTGGTGGCCTCGCTCGGCTTTGCAGAGCAAGCCGCTGCGCTGATCTGTGGCGACACGACTGCGCATGCGAAGCCGCATCCTGAGCCGCTCCTGGAGGCCGCGCGCCGAATGGGCGTCGACCCCGTGTCGTGCGTCTACGTTGGCGACGACCGGCGCGATATCGAGGCTGGCCTCGCCGCCGGGATGCGAACGCTGGCTGCCGCGTGGGGCTACCTTGGCGCCGGCGAGCCGATGTCGGACTGGGGCGCAACCGACATCGTCGAAGCGGTCGGCGATATCCCTGACTGGATCGAGCGCGTGACTTGAACGCGGCTCGCCTGGCCTAAGATAGGCGCTCTGGGGCTGACCTGGCTTCGACGAAGGTTCGGAGTTGGAACAGTGCACGCCGAGCACCAGTTCGCTCGTTAATCCACTGGAAACAAAGTAACTGCG
>JBDTCA010000426.1:0-4741 GCA_039923815.1 Caldimonas sp.
GACGACGGGTTGCATCACCGGCAACCGCACTGCAGCGCCCACGGCGGCCGGACTGCCCGGAGCGGGGAGCACGCCGGTGCTCGGTGGTGCCAGTGCAGGAATCTCGAGAAGGACGCTTCGGTCGCCCTGCGCGGGGCCGAGCGACGCAGTGCGCAAGCTGACCGACTGCAGGACCAGACCCGTGTCCAGCTGGGAACCGACGGCATAGGCCTTCGGCGGCTTGCCGTCCACCGCGATGAGCGCCAGACCGCCCCCCGCCGTCGACTGTGCCGTACTCGACCGGGGCGCCATCACGCCAACCAGCTTGAAGCGTGAAGGCGCCTCGGGGGCGGCATCGGTCATCACCGCGACGATCGGTGCGGCGCCGAACAGCCGGGTGAGATCACCGCGGATCGGCGCCGATTTTCCGACGGCCACTGCGTAAGCCGGCGCCTGCAGCGGGCGTGCCGAAAAGCGCAACGCCCAGAACACGGCAGTGGCCGCAACGAGCGACCAGATCACGAACGCCGAGAGTCGTGCAGACATGCGACGATTATGATGGAACGCTTCGCGCCAAGAGGCGTCGGAGCGGTTGGAATCCACTAAAGAGCAGTCGATGAAAGTACGTTTGCACGGCCGCGGTTTCACCCTCATCGAGCTCATGGTCGTGCTCGTGATCATCGGCGTTCTGGCAGCGCTGATCGTGCCCAACATGCTCGACCGTGCCGACGACGCCCGCGTCACGGCGGCCCGCACCGACGTCAACAACCTGATGCAGGCGCTCAAGCTCTATCGCCTCGACAACCTGCGTTATCCGAGTGGCGAGCAGGGCCTGCAGGCCCTTGTCGCCAAGCCGACGACGGGCCCGGTGCCGCCCAACTGGCGGCCTTATCTGGACAAGCTGCCAAGCGACCCGTGGAAGCAGCCCTATCAATACAGCAACCCGGGGCTGAAAGGCGAGATCGACGTCTACAGCTTCGGTGCCGACGGGGTGGCCGGCGGCGAAGGCAAGAATGCCGACATCGGCTCCTGGCAGTAAGGCTCCTCCTTCGAGGCCGCGGCAAGCCGGCTTCACGCTGATCGAGCTCATCGTCGTGGTCGCGATCATCGCGATCACGACTGCCATCGCCAGCTTGGCGCTGCGCGACCCGACCACCGCCAAGCTCGAGCAGGAGGCCGTGAGGCTGGCAGCACTGCTCGAATCGGCGCGCGCCGAGGCGCGGGCCTCGGGGCTGGCGGCGCGGTGGGAACCGGTCGAGCAGCAGTCCGACGGCAGCGGCTTTCGCTTCATCGGCCTGCCCGCCACCGAGCCGCTGCCGACGCACTGGCTCGATGCGGCCACGGGCGCCCAGGTGATCGGCGCCCGCGCCGTGGTGCTCGGGCCCGAGCCGCTGATCGGCGAGCAGCGCATCGTCCTGCGCCTCGACGATCGCCGGCTGACGCTCGCTACCGACGGCATCGGCCCGTTCATCGTCGCCGAAAGCGGCGCCGCGACACCGTGACCTCGGCGCGGCAGCGCGGCTTCACGCTGGTCGAGGTGCTGGTCGCGCTGGCGATCGTCGCGATCACGATCGGTGCCGGGGTGCGGGCGGCCGGATCGCTGACGAACAACACCACGCGCCTGGTCGAAGTCACGGCTGCCCAGTGGTGCGCCGACAACCAGCTCACGGCGCTCAAGCTGGCGCGCCAGTACCCCGACATCGGCGACGGCGACTTCGCCTGTGAGCAGCTCGGCCGCACCTACGCCGGCAAGCTCAACGTACGGGCGACGCCGAACCCGAACTTCCGCCGCGTCGACGCGCGCGTGCTCGACGAGAGTGGCCAGACCATCCTGCTGCTCTCGACCATCCTCGGCCGCTCCTGATGTCGCGTCGATCCTTCGCGGCACGCAGCGCCAACCATGGCTTCACCCTCGTCGAGTTGCTGGTGGCGATGGTGATCATGGCAATCATGTCGCTGATGGCCTGGCAGGGCGTCGACGGCATCGTTCGCACGCGCGACGCCAATCAGGTGCGGCTGGAACAGACCTTGCGCCTCGAGACGGTGATCGCGCAGTGGGAGCAGGACCTGGCGGCGCTCCAGGAAAGCAGCGCCGTACCGGCCCTGAGCTGCGACGGCCAGAGCGTGCGGCTCACCCGCGCCGCCGAGGGTGGCTTGCAGGTGGTGGCGTGGTCGCTCCGGCCCGACACCACGGCCTCGACCTGGCAGCGCTGGGCCAGCCCGACGACGACGACGACCGGCGGTCTGCAGGACGCCTGGATCCGGACCCAGTAGTTCCAGGGCAACGAGCCCGGCCAGTTGCGCGCCATGCCGGGGCTCGAGCAGTGGCAGGTCTACTTCTTTCAGGGCAATGCCTGGGCGAATTGCCAGTCGACCGGCAACACCGCCGACGCCGTCACGCCCACGCCTGGCGCTGCCGCGGCGCAACGACAGGCGCTGCCGGCCGGTGTTCGCATCGTCCTCTCGTTCGCCCCCGGCAGTGGCCTCGCCGGCAGCATCGTCCGCGACGTCCGGATCGCACCATGACGTCCGGTGACCGTCGCGTCGCTCAGCGGGGCGCCGCCTTGCTGACCGCCATGATCATCGTGGCGCTGATTGCAACGCTGGCGTCGTCGATGCTCTGGCAGCAGTGGCGCGCGGTGCAGGTCGAAGCGGCCGAGCGGGCGCGCACGCAGTCGGCCTGGATCCTCTCCGGCGCGCTCGACTGGGCCCGCCTCATCCTGCGCGAAGACGCCCGAAACGGCGGCACCGACCACCTCGGCGAGCCCTGGGCGGTGCCGCTCGCCGAGGCGCGGCTCTCGACCTTCCTCGCCGCCGACAAGAACAACACCGACGACGCGCCAGACGCCTTCTTGTCGGGCGCCATCACCGACGCCCAGGCCCGCTTCAACCTCGCCAACGTCGTCAACGGCAACACCATCGACAAGCTCGGAATGGCGTCGTTGCAGCGCCTCTGCGAGACCATCGGCGTCTCCGCCGACGTCGCTGCGCGGCTCGCCGCCGGCATGCGCGACGCCTCGCCACCAGCGCCGCCGGACCCGAACGCCAGCGGTGCCCGGAATGCCGCTGCAGCGATACCCGCCGACCCGCCATTGATGCCGCACTCGGCCAGCCAGCTGGTCTGGTTCGGCATCGACGCCCAGGCCGTGCGCGCGCTCGATCCTTACGTCGTGCTCCTGCCGGAGAAGACGAAGGTCAATGCGAACACCGCGTCGCGCGAGGTGCTGGTCGCTGCCATCGCAGGGCTCGATCTGGCCACTGCCGAGCGCATGGTGCAGGCGCGGCAGCGGGTACCGTTCAAGTCGAAGGCCGACGTTCAGCGGCTGGCGCCGGGCCTGCCTGAAGAGAGCTTCACGCAGGTCGACGTCGTCACGAACTACTTCGACGTGCGCGGCCGGCTGCGCCTGGGCGACGTCGCCCTCGAACAACGATCGCTCGTTCAGCGGCGCGGCCTGACCGTCGTGGTCTTGCAGCGCGAACGCGTCTCCAGTCGCGACAGCGCCGGCACCTGAACGCGAGAAAGCGCGCGAAGCGAGAAGCAGTACTGCGATTTCGCTACAAGATGTTGTCGTAAGTCATTGATTGCGAAGGCTTCGCTGCTGGCAATACCTAAAATGCGCGTAGCCTTCGGCGCCCACCATGTCGACCCTCGTCATCCAGCTTCCCGTGCATCAGCGCCTGCGCGCCGGCGCCCGCCAGGACCGCGACACCGACGGCTGGCCACGTTCCGATTACGCCTACGTGACCAGTGCCGACGGCATCGAGTTCGAGGCCCAGGGCGAAGCGGCTGCGGCGCTGCTGCCGAGCGCCGCCGTGGTGATCGCCGTCGTCCAGGAAGCCGACGTCGGCTGGCATCGCATCACGCTGCCCAAAGCGCCCGTGGCGCGGCTGCGCGCCGCGCTCACCGGCGTGCTGGAAGAGGCACTGCTGGAAGACGCCGACTCCGTGCATCTCGCCGTCGCACCGCAGGCCATCGCCGGCCAGCCGACCTGGGTCGCGGCCGTCGACAAGGCCTGGCTGCAGCAGGAGCTGACGTCGTTGCACAAGGCCGGCGTCTTCGTCGACCGCGTCGTGCCGATGTCGTGGCCCGACGACCCGCCGGCCGGCCACTTCCACGTCGCCGCGAGCGGCGACAACGGTTCGGGGCGCAGCACCGTGATCACCTGGGCCAGCGTCGAAGGCGTCGCCACGGTTCGCCTCGAAGGCGGATTGGCGCGGGCGCTGGTGCCGCAGCCGGCGCCGGTGGCCACCCGCTGGACGGCGTCGCCCACCGCCGCCGTCGCCGCCGAGCAATGGCTCGGCGCGCCGGTCAACGTCATGGCGACCGAGCAGCGTCTGCTGCAGGCCGGCCGCAGCCTCTGGAACCTGCGCCAGTTCGACCTCGCTCGCCGGACCAAGGGCGCGCGTGCGATGCGCGACTGGCTTCGCCAGGCGATGAGCCCGGCATGGCGACCGGTGCGGATCGGCCTGGCCCTGTTCGTGGTGGCGCAGATCGCCGGGCTCAATCTCTGGGCCTGGCACGAAAGCGGCGCCGTCGAGGCACGTCGCGGCGCCATCCAGGCACTCGTGAAGAAGACCTTCCCGCGCGCCAGCGAAGGCGATGTCCAGCGCGACGCCGCCGCAGTGATGCTGCGTGAGGCGCAATCGTTGCGCACACTGGCCGGCAAGCCGGGCGACAGCGATCTCGAGCCGATGCTGCAGGCCGCCGCGGCCGCCTGGCCCAACGAGCGGCCGCCGGTCGAGAACCTGCGCTTCGAGCCGG
>JBDTCA010000427.1:0-2991 GCA_039923815.1 Caldimonas sp.
CCTGGCAGCAGTCGGGGCTGAAAGCGGCGTCGATGCCCCCCAACTTCGGACTCGGCCTGGTGCTGCGTGGCCGCACCCTCGGCATCTGGGGCTTCGGCAAGATCGGCCAGCTGGTCGCCGGTTACGGGCGGGCCTTCGGCATGCAGGTCATCGTGTGGGGCAGCGAGCGCTCGCGTGAACGTGCGCAGGCCGAAGGCTACCTGGTGGCGCCGAGCCGCGACGCCTTCTTCGAGGTCTGCGACGTGCTCTCGCTGCACCTGCGCCTGCACGACGAGACGCGCGGCATCGTCAAGTTCGAGTCGCTGTCGCGCATGAAGCCGACCGCCCTGCTCGTCAACACCTCGCGCGCCGAGCTGATCGAGGAGAACGCACTGGTCTCGGCGCTCAACCGCGGCCGGCCGGGCATGGCGGCGGTCGACGTCTTCGAGACCGAACCGACGCTGCAGGGCCACCCGTTGCTGCGGCTCGAGAACGCCATCTGCACGCCGCACATCGGCTATGTGGAACAGGACAGCTACGAGCTGTACTTCCGCGCCGCGTTCGACAACGTCGTCAACTTCATCGCCGGCACGCCGACGAACATCGTCAACCCGGACGCCCTGCGGGCCGTGCGATGACAGCGGCGGCGCACGCCGCGCCGGCAGCGCCGGAGAACACTGCATCGGCGCTCGCAGCCGACGACGCCAGGCTGGCGCAGGTGCGCTGGTCGCTGCTGTTCGGCAACTTCGTGATCGGCAGCGGCGTGATGGTCGTGGTCGGCACGCTGACCGATGTCGCCCGCTCGCTCGAGGTCTCGATCTCGGTGGCGGGCCAGCTCATCGCTGCGGCCGCCGTGATGATGTGCTTCGGCGCGCCGCTGCTGGCGTTCTGGGCCGGTGGCCGCGATCGGCGCAAGCTGCTGGCGGCGTCGCTCGCGTGGTACGCCGTCGGCCACGGCGCATGCGCGTTGATGCCGAGCTACCTCGGCCTGTTGCCGGTGCGCGCGCTCACCGTGCTCGGCGCCGCCGTGTTCACGCCGCAAGCCGCGGCGGTGGCCGGCGCACTGACGCGGCCCGAGCACCGGGGCCGGGCGATCACCTTCATCTTCCTCGGCTGGTCGATCGCCTCGGTGCTCGGCATCCCCGTGTCGGCGTGGCTCGGCGACACCTTCGGCTGGCGCGTCGCGTTTGTCGCCGTCGCCGTGCTCGGCCTGGTGGCCGCGGTCTGGGTCCATGCCGCCGTGCCCGACGGCCTTCGGCCCGCGGCCATGAGCGCGGCGGCCTGGCGCCGCGTCTTCGCCAGCCCGACGCTGATGGCAATCGTGTTCGTGACGGCACTGGCGGGCGCCGGCCAGTTCACCCTCTTCTCCTATTTCGCGCCGTACTTCAAGACCGTGCTCGGCGCCGGGACCGTGGCCGTGACGCTGTTGTTCGTCTGGTTCGGCGTCTTCGGCGTCGTCGGCAACACCGTGGCATCGCGCTGGGTCGACCGCATCGGCGCCGGCCGCGCCGTCGCCTTCACCCTGGCGCTGATGGCGCTGTCGCTGCTGGCCTGGCCGCTCGCGGGCAGCGTCGTCGGCCTCGGCGTCGTGCTCGTGCCCTGGGCACTGGCCTGCTTCTCGTCGCAGTCGATGCAGCAGGCTCGACTGAATGACGCCGCCCCGTCACTCGCGCCCGCACTGATGGCGCTCAACACCTCGGCCATCTATCTTGGCCAGGCAGCGGGTGCGTCGAGCGGTGGCTGGCTCATCGCCCACCACGGCTACGGCGTGCTCAGCAGTGTCGGCCTGGTCTGGCTGATGGCGGCGATCGGGCTGAGCCTCTGGGCCAGTCGGGCGCTCGCCCGCCGCACACCATGAGTGCCGGCGCCGGACCACCGGCAACCATCGAAGGCATGGAAAGCTCCGCTTCGCTGGCGCAGCCGGCGTCGCCCGGCGACTTGTTCTTCACCTTCAACAAGCTGGCGCTGCAGGGCTTCGGCGGCGTGCTTGCGGTGGCGCAGCGCGAGCTGGTCGAGCGCAAGCGCTGGCTGAGCCGCGACCAGTTCATCGAGCTGCTCGCCATCAGCCAGGTGCTGCCGGGCCCGAACATCGTCAACCTCTCGCTGATCATGGGCGACCGCTTCTTCGGCCTGCGCGGTGCGCTGGCGGCACTGTCCGGCATGCTCCTGGTACCGCTCTTCATCGTCATGGCGCTGACCGCTGCCTACGCCGAGTTTTCCCGCATCGCCATCGTCTCGGGCGCACTGCGCGGCATGGGCGCGGTGGCAGCCGGGCTGATCATCGCCACTGCGATCAGGCTGGCCGGCTCGCTGCGCAGCAACCGGCTCGGCGTGCCGCTCTCGATCGCCTTTGTGCTGGCGACGTTTGCGACGATCGGCGTGCTGCACTGGCCGCTGGTCTGGGTGATTCCCGGTCTGGGCGTCGTCGCCGTGGCGCTGGCCTGGCAACGCTGGGCGCCCGCGCCGCCCGCACCGCCCGGATCATGACGGTCGCGGGTGCCGCCAGCAGCATGGCCGCGATGTTCGCCTCGCCGCTGTCGGCTGCCGAGCTGCTCGGACTGTTCGCGCACTTCCTCGTGCTCAGCCTGCTGGCGGTCGGTGGCGTCATCACGACGGCGCCAGGCATGCATCGCTACGTCGCCATCGACCATCACTGGATCACCGATGCCCAGTTCACGGCCTCGATCGCCATCGCGCAGGCGGCGCCCGGTCCCAACGTGCTCTTCGTCGCCGTGATCGGCTGGAACGTTGCCGGACCGCTCGGCGCACTGGCGACGATGAGCGGGATCATGCTGCCGTCGACCGCGCTCTCGATCTTCACCAGCCGCTGGGGCGCGAAGCGGCGCGAGACCCGCGGCATGCGTGCCTTCACGACCGGCATGACGCCGATCACGATCGGCCTCCTCGTCGCCACCGGCTGGGTGCTGGCGCAGCCGTACCTGGTCGGCGACACGACGCATTTCCTCGGCGCCGTCGCCGTCCTGGTGGTCAGCGTCGTCGTGATGACGTGGA
>JBDTCA010000428.1:0-3553 GCA_039923815.1 Caldimonas sp.
CGGCCTGGAGCAACTGTCGCCGGCCGACCGTGCCGTGGTGGCACGGGCGCGCCGACTCGAGCGCTTCCTGACGCAGCCGTTCTTCACCACCGAGCAGTTCACCGGGCTGCCCGGCAAGCTGGTCAGCCTGGCCGACGCGCTCGACGGCTGCGAACGCATCCTGCGCGACGAGTTCAAGGACCGGCCGGAAAGCGCGCTCTACATGATCGGCGCGATCTCGGAAGTGAAGGCCGACAAGGCGGATGCGAATGCCGGCAAGCCTGACGCGAAGGCTGACCAGGCAGCGCCTGCGCCCCGGGTGCCGGCCGCGACGGCACAGCCGGAGGCGGCCCATGCACCTTAGGGTGTTGTTGCCGTTCCGGGTCTTCGCCGACGAGAGCGATGTGTCGCGGATCGTGGCCGAAACCCATGACGGATCGTTCGGCCTCCTGCCACGCAGGCGGGACTGCGTCGCCGCGCTCGTGCCCGGCATCCTGACCTACCAGAGCGACGCGGCCGGCGAGGTCTTCATCGCCGTCGATGAAGGCGTGCTGGTGAAGATCGGAGACGACGTTCAGGTGTCGGTGCGGCGGGCGGCTGCCGGTGCCGACCTCGCCAGCCTTCGCGACGCGGTGCGGCGCGACTACCTGACGCTCGACGAACTCGCGATGGGCGCGCGCGCGGCCACCCGCAAGCTGGAGAGCGGCTTCGTCGGCCGCTTCGCGAGGTTCCATGTCGAATGACCCGTCGCCGTCGGACCTGATGGCCAAGCAGGTGCGCGCCAAGACCGAACGCAAGTTGCGCGCGCGCCGCAACGGCGCCCCGGGCGTCTGGTCGGGCCTCGGCACGATGGGGCTGATCGGCTGGTCGGTGGTGGTGCCGACGCTGCTCGGTGCGGCGCTCGGCATCTGGCTCGATGCGAAGCACCCCGGCGCGCATCCCTGGTCGCTGGCCCTGCTGATGGCCGGACTGGTGCTCGGCTGCCTGAACGCGTGGCGCTGGGTGGCCCAGCAGGACAGCGCGATGCACGACGACGACGAGGCCGGCGATCGCCCGGCGGGGGAGTGATCTGGCCATGCCCGACATGCTCGCAATGACCTTGGAACTGGCGCTTGCCGCCGCCGCCGGTGGCTTGCTCGGGCTGCTTTTCTTCGGTGGCCTGTGGTGGACGCTGCGTCGCGCGTTCGCTTCGCCACGGCCGGCGCTGTGGGTCGCAGGCAGCCTGCTGTTGCGCATGGCGTGCGTGGCGGCCGGATTCGTCGTGGTCTCCGCCGGCGACTGGCGCAGGTTGCTGGCCTGCCTGCTCGGCTTCTGGGCCGCGCGATGGCTGGTCGTTCGCACCACCGATCGACCGGCGGCGCGAGCGACCGAAACCTCGTTCGCCGGTACCGGATACGCACCGGCTGCGAAACCGGCGACGGACCGCACCTGACCCGCCATGCGCCTCGGACCTGACCAACTGCTGTTCTGGCAGCACGGGCTCTTCAAGCTCAACGGCACCATCGTGTTCACCTGGGCCCTGATGGCTTTCCTGGTGCTCGGCTCGATGCTGATCACGCGCAAGCTCTCCACCCATCATCAGCGCTCACGCTGGCAAAACCTGCTGGAGATCATCGTCACCGGCATCACCGAGCAGATCCGGGAAGTGGGTCTCGAGCGGCCCGAGCGCTACCTCGCCTTCCTCGGCACGATGTTCCTGTTCGTCGCCGCGGCCGCACTGGCGACCGTGATCCCCGGCTACGAGCCGCCCACCGGATCGCTGTCGACGACGGTCGCGTTGGCCCTGTGCGTCTTCGTGGCGGTGCCGCTGTTCGGCATCCGCGAACAGGGCCTGGGCGGCTATCTGAAGTCCTACATCGAACCGACGTTCATCATGCTGCCGTTCAACATCATCAGCGAGGTTTCGCGCACGCTGGCGTTGGCCGTGCGCCTGTTCGGCAACATGATGAGCGGCGCGATGATCGTCGGCATCCTGCTCACGATCACGCCCTTTCTCTTCCCGGTGGTGATGACGCTGCTCGGACTGCTGACGGGCATGGTGCAGGCGTACATCTTCAGCATCCTCGCTGCCGTCTATCTCGCCGCGGCGACGCGGCCCGCGCCGGCGAAGGCCAAGCCCGCCGCGGAACCGGCCTGAACTCTCGAACAGGAAAACTCATGGACAGCTTGACTCTCATCGCGGTGGTATCGATCGTCATCGCCGGCATCACCACCGGCTTCGGCACCATGGGCCCGGCGCTGGCCGAAGGCCGGGCCGTGGCCACTGCGCTGACGGCGCTGGCCCAGCAACCCGACGCGTCGGCAACGATCACGCGCACGCTCTTCGTCGGCCTGGCGATGATCGAATCGACGGCGATCTACTGCTTCGTGATATCGATGATCCTGATCTTCGCGAACCCGTTCTGGAATGCGGCGATCGCCCATGCCGCCGGAAAGTGAGCCATGCTGATCGACTGGTTCACCGTCGGCGCGCAGGTCCTCAACTTCGTCGTGCTGGTCTGGCTGATGAAGCGCTTTCTCTACCAGCCGGTGCTGAATGCGATAGCGGCGCGCGAGAAGCGCATCGCCGACCAGATTGCCGGCGCCACCAGGACACAAGCGAAGGCGGCGGCCGAGCACAAGACCTTCGATGACAAGAACGTCGCCTTCGATCAGCAGCGCGCCGGGCTGCTCGAGAAGGCCACCGCCGACGCCAAGGCCGAGGGCGTGCGTCTCGCCGACGTGGCGCAGAAGGCGTCGCAGGCGCTGGCCGCCAAGCATGCTCAGGCACTGGCGAGCCAGGCCGCGCATCTGCGGCACACGATCGCCGGCCGTGCGGCGGCAGAGGTGTTCGCCGTCGCACGCAAGACCCTCGGCGACCTGGCCGACGCGGACCTGGAGTCGCGCATGGTCGAGGTGTTCGTGCGGCGACTGCGTGCGCTGGCCGACCCCGCCAAGGCGCAACTCGCAGCGGCGCTGAAGCCGGGTTCCGAGCCCGCCGTGGTGCGCAGCCACTTCACGCTGCCCGCCGATCAGCAGGCGGCGATCCAGGATGCGGTCAATGTGTGCTTCTCGGCCGATGTTCCGTTGCGCTTCGAGACCGCGGGCGATGCCGTCTGCGGCATCGAGCTGAGTGCTGGCGGGCAGAAGCTGGCGTGGACCATCACCGAGTACCTGCGCGATCTGCAACACGAGGTCGCCGCGCTGCTGGTGCCCGCAGCCACGCCGGCGCCGGCGCCGAAGCACCCCGATGCGAAGCATCCTCATGCCAGGCACTCCGCCGCCGCGGCGACGCCGCACGCCGATGCCGCCGCCGCGTGAAGAGCGCGTGAAGAGCGCGTGAAGAGCGATACCGCCCGTGCGCTCGATCGCGGTTTCGCCGCGCTGGCGGAGGCGCGCACCGCGTTCGCGCCCGTGCTCGTGCCACGCGAATTCGGCACCATCACGCAGGTGACCACGGGCATCGCCCACGTGAGTGGCTTGCCCGGCGCCGGTTTCGACGAGCTTCTGACGTTCCCCGGCGGGGTCGCCGGCATCGCCTTCAATGTCGACGAACACGAACTCGGCGTCGTGCTGCTGGGCGAGTACTGGCACC
>JBDTCA010000429.1:0-2663 GCA_039923815.1 Caldimonas sp.
GCCACGATCGTGGGTGGACGCAACATTGGCGACGAATATTTCGGCGCGGGCGATGGCGTGCTGTTCACCGACCTCGATGTCCTCGCGATCGGACCGATCGTGCCGGAGGTGTCGATCGATTTCGATCGTTTCTGGTCCAGCGCTTCGAGTTATCCGGTGAGTGGCCTGTTGCCACCGGTCGAGATAACGCAGCGAGAGCACTTCGAAGCGGAGGTCGCCCGGATCGGAAACGAGCCTGCGTCGAAGCGCTACACCGACGCGCTGCGCTCGTCCTCTTTCGTTGCGCAGATGATCGGCGGCACTCTCGAGTTGAAACACGCGCCGATCCGCCTGGTGAGCGACGATCCAGCAAAAGGTCTGGGGCACGCGAAGCTCGACGACATGTTTCCCGTACGCCTCAAACAGGCGCTCGGCGATCCAAAGCAACAGCTTCTGATCGTCTCGCCGTATTTCGTGCCGACCAGGACCGGTGTCGACGAGCTGGTCGAATTGGCCAGCAACGGTGTGGATATCCGCGCCCTCACGAATTCCTGGCAGGCCACCGACGTGGGAATCGTCCACGCGGGTTACGCGAAGTGGCGGAAACGATTGCTCGAAGCGGGCATTCGCTTGTACGAGATGCGGAAGGAATCGGCGGGTTCACCGGTTCCCACGGCCAGAGGTATCACCGGAAGCTCGGCCGCAAGCCTGCACGCCAAGACCTTTGCGGTCGACAGAGCGCGGCTGTTCGTCGGCTCATTCAATTTCGATCCGCGCTCTGCTCGGCTCAACACGGAACTGGGGTTTGTCATTCAGAGTGCGGAACTCACGACCCAGGCTGCCAACGATTTCGAAAATCGTGTTTCGTCGATTGCCTACGAGGTCAGATTGAGCGTCCATGGCGAAATGGTCTGGATCGAGCAGCAGGACGGCCCAAGCATCACTCACACCACCGAGCCGGGAACCTCGTCTCTCGATCGGCTTTGGATCGACTTCTTGTCGCTGTTGCCGATCGACTGGATGCTATGAGCGCACCGCTCCGTGTCCCATCAGGCTTCGCATTCCCCGGAACCGACTCGCGATTCACCCAACCTCCCTCGGCCGAGGCTTCGACAGCCGGTCACGACCCCTCAGCTTCGAGCTGCCTTGCGATCCATCGGCAGAGGACGCTGCCGGGGCTCGCGAAACCGTCGAGCACCGAGAAGTGATGCGTGCCCGAGATCGGCATGAGCTCCGATGCATTGCCGGCGGCACGCCAGGCCTCGTGAAAGGCGCTCGACTGGCGCGCGAACTCGGCGCTCTCGTCGGCGCCCCAGGTCACCAGCAGCGGCGTGCGGCAGGCGCGGATGTGGAACAGCGGCGAACAGCGCGCGATGACGCCGTCGTCGAGGCGGATCTGCGGCTGCAGGTAGCTGTGGCGGAGCGGCGCGATGTCGTAGATGCCACTGACGAGCACGGCGCCGGCAAGTGGATCGGCGGCCAGGCCGTAGTCTTCCTGCCAGCGCGCCTGCAGGCACATCGCGCTCAGATGGCCGCCGGCTGAGTGACCGCCGACGACGACGGCCGAGGCACCGAGCTCGCGCAGCGTCCACGCCACTGCGGCGCGGCACTGGCGCGCGATCTCGTCGAGGGTGACCTTGGGCGCGAGCGAGTAATTGACGACGACCGTGGTGATGCCGAGCGCCTGCAGGCCGGCGGCGATGCTGCTGAACTCCTTCGACGACATCGCCCGCCAGTAGCCGCCGTGCAGGAACACGAACGCCGGCGCATCGGCACGGGCCGCAGGAAAGACGTCGAGCGTCTCGTCGAGCGTCGGGCCGTAGGGCACGTCGAGGCGGGCGCCAGGCCGCAGCCGGAACGCGGCCGATGTCTCGGCCCAGCGCTCGGGGTAAGCGGCCCAGCCGGGCACCGAAGCGCCAGCGTTGTACTGCGCGTCGATCTGCGCCTGGCTGGTAAAGCCGCGGTAGAGCGGCGCCTCGTTCATGCGTGGCGGCGGTGCACGGAGGCGATCGCCGCGTCGTACGAAGCGCCGACGTCGTCTGCTCGCGCCACCGTCATGCCGAGGTCCTCGAGCAGGCCGTTGCCGAGGCCGTAGACCCAGCCGTGCACGGTCAGCGGCTGGCCGCGCTGCCAGGCATCCTGGACGACGGTGGTCTGGCACACGTTCATGGCCTGCTCGACGACGTTGAGCTCGCAGAGCGCGTTGACGCGGCGTTCCGCGGGCAGCGACTCGAGCCATGCGCCGTGGCGGTTGCGGACGTCCTGGACGTGGCGGATCCAGTTGTCGGCGAGGCCGACGCGCCGGCCCTCGAGCGCCGTGGTCACGCCGCCGCAGTTGGAATGGCCGACGACGAGGATGTGGCGCACCGCGATCACGTCGGTCGCGAACTGGATCACCGAGAGGCAGTTGAGGTCGGAGTGGACGACGACGTTGGCGACGTTGCGGTGCACGAAGAGCTCGCCAGGAGCCAGGTCGACGAGTTCGTTGGCCGGCACGCGGCTGTCGGAGCAGCCGATCCACATGTACTTCGGGCCCTGCTGCTGCAGCAGGCCAGTAAAGAAGCCCGGCCGCTGGGCTTCCATCTTGGCCGCCCAGCGGCGGTTGTTGTCGAGCAGGTCGCGCAAGGGCATGGCCGATTATTGCTTCCGGATCGCGCCCGGCAGGCTGGTCAGCTCGCGGCGCA
>JBDTCA010000430.1:0-4973 GCA_039923815.1 Caldimonas sp.
CGCCTGATGCCTGCGATCCACGACAGCGAGAACGTCGTGCGACGCTGCGTGCAGCTCGCGACGGCGGCGCGTGAGCTCGGCATCCACGTCATCGGCACCGAGCAGAACCCCGATGGACTCGGCCCGCTGGTTGCCGAGATCGGCAGGCTTTGCGACACGGTGCTCGCGAAGTTCCACTTTTCTGCCGTGGCCGAGGAAGGCTTCATGCGGCGCCTGCCGGCCGGCCGCAACACCATCGTGGTCGCGGGCTGCGAGGCCCATGTGTGCGCCCTGCAGACTGCGCTCGGTCTGCTCGCTGCCGGCCACGCGGTGAAGTGGGTGGCCGATGCCGTCGGCTCGCGGCACCCGCACAACCGACTCGCTGCCAACGAGCGGGCCCGCGCCCACGGCGCCGACGTCGTCACCACCGAGATGGTGATCTTCGAGTGGCTGGGCAGCAGCCAGCACCCGAAGTTCAAGCGGATCGCCGAGCTGATCCGCTGAGCGGTCTGAAGCCGTCGATCGATCGACCCGGCGCCGAGGCGATCAGATCCTGACGACGACGCGGCCGCGCACCTGCCCGGCCATGAGCTGCCCGGCCTTGCCGATGGCGGCCTCGAGCGGCACCTCTTCGCCGATGAGTTCGAGCAGGCCCGGGTCGATGTCCTTCGCGAGCCGCCGCCACGCTTCCTGACGCAGCGCAAGCGGCGCCATGACGCTGTCGATGCCGGCGAGCGTGACGCCGCGCAGGATGAAGGGCATCACCGTCGTCGGGAGGTCGTGGCCCTGGGCCAGCCCGCAGGCCGCGACGACGCCGCCGTAGCGGGTCTGCGCCACTGCGTTGGCGAGCGTGTGGCTGCCGACCGAATCGACCACCGCCGCCCAGCGTTCCTTCTGCAGCGGCTTGCCGGCTGCCGACAGATCGGCGCGGCCAATGACCTCGGTGGCTCCGAGCTTCTTCAGGTAGTCGGCTTCCCCCGACTTTCCGGTGGCCGCGGTGACGCTGTAACCGAGGCCGGCCAGCAGCGCGACGGCGAAGCTGCCGACACCCCCGGTCGCACCCGTGACGAGCACGTTGCCCGCGCCGCCCGCCGTCAGGCCGTGGCGCTCGAGCGCCAGCACACACAGCATCGCGGTGTAGCCGGCGGTGCCGATCGTCATGGCCTGCCGTGTGTCGAAGGCGGCAGGCAATGCGACCAGCCAGTCGCCCTTCAGGCGGGCCCGCTCGGCCAGGCAGCCCCAGCGCGTCTCGCCCGCGCCCCAGCCGTTGTGGATGATGCGGTCGCCTTCTCGCCATGCCGGATGGGTCGATTCCAGGACCGTGCCGGCGCCGTCGATGCCGGCCACCATCGGCCACAGCCGCACGACCGCGCCGCGGTTGGTGATGGCCAGGCCGTCCTTGTAGTTGAGGGTCGAGTGCTCGACGCGGATCAGCACGTCGCCTTCGGGCAGACCGGCGTCGTCGGCATCGCGCACTCCGGCACGAAAACCGGCATCGTCCTTGTCCAGCATCAGGGCCTTGAACATCGCTTTTCCTTGTTGTTCCTCAGGGGCAGACGACGATAGCCCAGCCGCCGCCGGGTTGACTTGTGCAGCCGGCCTCGCCTATGCTGCGCGCCGATGCGAACCGACCCGCCTTCGATCCGCCGCCGTGGCCGCGGCGTGGTGATCGCGTTTCTGCTCTCGCTGGTGGTCGTTGGCAATGCCGCGGCCGCGCCCGACGAGTCGTCCGACCCGGTCCTGAAAATGCTGCTCGACAAGGGCCTCGTGGCGTCAGTGGTCGCGGCGCCCGGCGAGCCCGCCGCCGCCCCCGTGCCCGGCCTGCTGCGGAAGGTGCAGGAGCGCGCCTCGGCGATGGTCGTCGGCGCCATGAATTTCATCGGCGTGCGCTACCAGCGCGGTGGCACGTCTGCCGACACCGGTTTCGATTGCAGTGGTTTCACGCGCCACGTCTTCGAGATGAGCCTCGGTCTCGTGCTGCCCCGCAGCGCCGACGAGCAGGCAAGCGCGCCGGGACTGGTCGCCATCGCACGCGAAGACCTTCGGCCGGGCGACCTGGTCTTCTTCAACACGCTGAAGCGCACCTTCTCGCACGTCGGCATCTACATCGGCAACAACCGCTTCATTCACTCGCCTCGCCCCGGCAAGAGCGTGCGCACCGAAGACATGAGCTTCGCCTACTGGGCCAGTCGCTTCACGGGCGCACGCCGCGCCGAATCGGCTGCAGTGCCCGAGCAAGTCTCCACGGCAGCCTCCGCCGCGACCTCGAGCAGCCAGTAGGCCACCACCGCACCGGCGGCTGGCGGCCCGGTGCCGGGCACAATCGGCGCATGGCCGAGAGAGTGATTCCCGTCGCGGACCACCGCTACCGTTCGAGTTTGCCCGCGATCCCCGAGTTGCTGTCCGAACCGACCGGCACCGTGCTCGACCGCCTGAGCCGACCGCTTCGTGACTTGCGCATCTCCGTCACCGACCGCTGCAACTTCCGCTGCAGCTACTGCATGCCGCGCGAGGTCTTCGACAAGAGCTACGCGTTCCTGCCGCAGACCTCGCTGCTCAGCTTCGAAGAGGTCACCCGACTGGCGCGCGCGTTCGTCGCGCACGGCGTCGGCAAGCTTCGACTCACCGGCGGCGAGCCACTGCTGCGGCGCGACCTGGAGCGCCTCGTCGCCATGCTGGCAGAGCTGCGGACCGCCAGCGGCCTGCCGCTCGACCTCACGCTCACCACCAACGCCTCGCTCCTGGCCAGAAAGGCCGCGGCGCTGAAGGCCGCTGGGCTGGCGCGGGTCACGGTCAGCCTCGATGCGCTCGACGACGCGATCTTCCGGCGCATGAACGACGCCGACTTCCCGGTCGCCGACGTGCTGCGCGGCATCGACGCTGCCGAGCACGTCGGGCTCGGCCCGATCAAGATCAACATGGTCGTCAAGCGCGGCACGAACGAGCAAGAGATCGTGCCGATGGCGCGGCATTTCCGCGGCCGCAACGTCGCGCTTCGCTTCATCGAGTACATGGATGTGGGCGCCACCAACGGCTGGCGCATGGACGAGGTCGTTCCCTCGGCGGAGGTGATCGGCCTGCTCGACGGCGAGTTCGGACTGGTCCGGCTGCCCGCCACCGCCAGGGGCGAAACCGCCGAGCGCTGGCGCTATGCCGAGGCCGGCATGGCGGGCGAGATCGGCACCATCTCGAGCGTCACCCAGGCCTTTTGCGGCGACTGCAACCGGGCCCGGCTGTCGACCGAAGGCAAGCTCTTCCTGTGCCTGTTCGCGAGCCGCGGCCACGACCTGCGCGGCCTCCTTCGCGGCGGCGCAAGCGACGGGGAGATCTCGGCGGCGATCGGCCTCGTCTGGCAGGACCGCGACGACCGCTACTCGGAGTTGCGCTCGGCACTGCCCGCGGCCGTGGCCGGCGATGCGCGTCGCGTCGAGATGCACTACATCGGTGGCTGAACTTCACGGCACGGTCTCGTCGCGCGCCCGCAGCCCGACCGGATTCGCGACCGTCCGTCGATTGACTTCAGCCGATTTGCCGGCCTACAAGCAGCTGCGCGACGAGATGCTCGTCGCCCATCCTGAAGCTTTTACCTCCGATGCCGAGACCGAGGCATCCAGGGAGCCGACCGAGTACCTGCAGCGCCTCGGCCTCGATCGCGTCGACGGTGGCCATTTCCTGCTCGGCGCCCTGCGCGGCGAGCGCCTGATCGGCGCCATCGGCTGCGAGAGGGAGGCGCGGCGCAAGGTGTGCCACCTCGGCCATGTCATCGGCATGATGGTTCGAGCCGAGGCACGCCGGCAAGGCGTGGCCCACGGTCTCCTGGCCGCCTGCACCGATGCGGCGCGACGCGCCGGCCTGGAGACGCTGACGCTCTCCGTCACGGCCGGCAACCACGGGGCCATCGGCCTCTACGAACAGAACGGCTTCGTTGCCTATGGTCGTCTGGCCCGGGCCCTCAAGGTCGGCCCGGTTTACTACGACAAGTTGCAGATGGCTCTGCGGCTCTGAGCGCGGCCGACCTCTAGCGTGTCGCCAGCCGTCGCCAGGTGTCGACGACCGTATCCGGGTTGAGCGAGATCGAAACGATGCCTTCATCGGCGAGCCAGTCCGCGAAGTCGGGGTGATCGCTCGGGCCCTGGCCGCAGATGCCGATGTACTTGCCGGTGGCTCGGCAGGCGGCGATGGCCCGCGAGATCATGGCCTTGACGGCCGGATCTCGCTCGTCGAAGTCCTTTGCGAGCAGCTCGAGCCCCGAATCGCGGTCGAGGCCCAGCGTGAGCTGGGTCAGGTCGTTGGAACCGATCGACATGCCGTCGAAGAATTCGAGGAACTGCTCGGCGAGGATGGCGTTGCTCGGCACCTCGCACATCATGATGACGCGCAGTCCGTCGCTGCCGCCGGCCGACGCCCGCCGCAGGCCGCGCTCGGCGAGCATGGCGACCACGCGCTCGGCCTGGCCGAGGGTGCGCACGAACGGCACCATGACCTCGACGTTGCTGTAGCCCATGTCCTTCCTGACGCGGACCAGCGCCTCGCACTCCATCGTGAACGCCTCGCCGAACGACTCGCTCACGTAGCGTGAGGCGCCGCGGAAGCCGAGCATCGGGTTCTCCTCCTCGGGCTCGTAGCGCGAGCCGCCGATCAGCTTCTTGTACTCGTTGCTCT
The DNA here is from genome assembly GCA_039923815.1 of Caldimonas sp. Lineage (GTDB taxonomy): Bacteria > Pseudomonadota > Gammaproteobacteria > Burkholderiales > Burkholderiaceae_C > Schlegelella_A. Next base: position 4,642 of record JBDTCA010000430.1, read on the forward strand.
TGAAGTCCGAGAGACGAACGATCACCGGCTTCGGCCAGAACGCCGCCGCGATGGTGGCCACGCCCTCGGCGATCTTGTCGACGTAGAACGCGCGCGGCGAGGCATGGCCGCGGGCGACGCTCTCGACCGCCTTCTTCAGGTCGCTGTCGATGTTGGGATAGTCGAGGATCGCCTTCGGGTGGACGCCGATGTTGTTGTTGATGATGAACTCGAGCCGTGCCAGGCCGACGCCCGAATTCGGCATCTGCGCGAAGTCGAACGCCAGCTGCGGGTTGCCGACGTTCATCATGATCTTCACCGGCGAGTACGGCAGCTCGCCGCGTTCGACATCG
>JBDTCA010000431.1:0-11940 GCA_039923815.1 Caldimonas sp.
GTGGATGCCGGTGACGAGCCGCTCGTAGGCGATGAACAGCAGCGCCAGGCCGGGTGCCTCGTAGATGCCGCGGCTCTTCGCCTCGATGATGCGGTTCTCGATCTGGTCGCTCATGCCCAGCCCGTGCCGGCCGCCGATGCGATTGGCCTCGAGGATGAGTTCGACGAGATTCGGATACGCGACGCCGTTCAGTGCCGTCGGCCGGCCTTCGTCGAAGCGCACCGTCACCGACTCGCGCTTCACGGCCACATCGTCGCGCCAGAACGCTGTGCCCATGATCGGCTGGACGATCGTGACGCCGCTCGTCAGCTGCTCGAGGTCCTTCGCCTCGTGCGTCGCGCCGAGCATGTTCGAGTCGGTCGAGTACGCCTTTTCCGATGACATCTTGTAGGCGAAGCCGGCCTGCTGCATGAAGGCCGACATCTCGGCGCGGCCGCCGAGCTCGTCGATGAAGGCCTGGTCGAGCCACGGCTTGTAGATGCGCAGCTGCGGGTTGACGAGCAGGCCGTAGCGATAGAAGCGCTCGATGTCGTTGCCCTTGTACGTGCTGCCGTCGCCCCAGATGTCGACGCCGTCTTCGCGCATGGCGGCGACCAGCATCGTGCCGGTGACGGCGCGGCCGAGCGGGGTCGTGTTGAAGTAGGTGACACCCGCCGTGGATATGTGGAAGGCGCCGCATTGCAGAGCCGCCAGGCCCTCGGCGGCAAGCTGGGCCCTGCAGTCGACGAGGCGCGCCTTCTCGGCGCCGTAGAGCATCGCGCGGCGCGGGATGTCTTCGTAGTCGGGCTCGTCGGGCTGACCGAGGTCGGCGGTGTAGGCGTAGGGCACGGCGCCCTTGGCGCGCATCCAGTGCAGCGCGGCGCTGGTGTCGAGACCCCCCGAAAAGGCGATGCCGACGCGCTCGCCGACGGGGGTGTGCTGAAGAATCGTGGCCATCGTCGAGGTTGCTGAGAAAACGTTGCGACATTGTCCGCCAGCCCGGGCGTCCCCCGCCCGGAGGGTGGCGTTTTCCGCGGGGCCTGCGGTAAGCTCGCTGCCGCCCATGAGCACGTTGCCGCCCACCCACACGAAGCCGCCGCACGCGCCCTCCGGGATGGAGCACGATGCGCTGCCGCCCGGGACCCGTTTCGGCGAGTTCGAGATCCTTCGCGTGGTGGGTGTCGGCGGCTTCGGCATCGTCTATCTCGCCCAGGACCATTCGCTCGAACGCGAGGTGGCGCTGAAGGAATACATGCCCGCCTCGCTGGCCGCGCGCGGCCACGGCCCGCAGATCACGGTGAGGTCCAGCTCATTCGCCGAGACCTACGCCATCGGCTTGCGTTCCTTCGTCAACGAGGCCCGCCTGCTGGCTCGCTTCGATCACCCGTCGCTGGTCAAGGTGTACCGGTTCTGGGAAGACAACGCCACCGCCTACATGGTGATGCCGTTCCTGCAGGGCGTGACGCTGCGCGACACCCGTCGCGGCATGGCGCATCCGCCCGACGAAGCCTGGATCCGCAGTGTCATCACGCCGATCCTGTCGGCTCTCGAGCTGCTGCATCGCGAAGGCGTCTATCACCGCGACATCGCGCCCGACAACATCCTGCTGCCACCCGACGGGCCGCCGGTGTTGCTCGACTTCGGCGCTGCCCGACGCGTCATCAGCGACCGGACCCAGTCGCTGACGGCGATCCTGAAGCCGAGCTATGCGCCTATCGAGCAGTACGCCGAGATGGCGCAGATGCGCCAGGGCCCGTGGACGGACCTCTACGCGCTCGGGGCGGTGGTTCATTACCTGCTGTTCGGTGCGCCGCCTGCGCCGGCCACCGCGCGTGCCGTACAGGACGACGCCGAACTGATCGAGAACCGCATCGTCCCGGGCGTCTCGCCGCGCTTTCTCGAGGCCGTCGCCTGGATGCTCTCCATCCGGCCGAACCAGCGGCCGCAGAACGGCGAGCAGCTGCGAGCCGTACTCGACGGCCGTGCCGAAATCCCGCCACGCGGCCGCCCCGGCATCACCATCCCGGGCGCCGTCGCTCCGGCCATGCCGGCGGCGGCTTTCGAGCCGACGCGCCACGTCGAGCATTCGCCCGCAACCAGTCGCGTCGCCACCTCCTACGTGCCGACGCACTTCCCCACGGCGCAGATGGCGCCGTCGGCCGACCTTCACGGCACCGCCGTGAAGCCGGCGGCGCAGGTGCCGCCGCCGCCGGTGCCGCCGTCGCAGATCGACGCCGTCGCGACGACTCGCACCACGGCACCTGCGCCGCGCCCGAACCCGCCGCCCGTGACGTTGCCGCCGCGGTCGGCCACCCTGCCACCGCCGGTGCCAAGCGTCGCCCGGCCGCCGGTCACGCAGGCGCCGGTCGTCCCCGTGCCTCGTACCCAACCGGCGCCGCTGGTGCCTGCAGCGACGCGGGCGGTGCCGCCGCCGGTCGCTGCCATCAGCGCTGCGGCCCCGCCGGCGGTGGCGAAGTCGTCGAGGCCCGGCCTATTCGCTGCCGTGGCGGTCGCCCTGGTGGCACTGGTGGTGGCGGTCGTTGCATGGCAATCGTCGGTACGTCGCGACGCCACCGCCGCCGTTGCCTCTGGCGGCGCTTCGAGTGCCGCCATGCCCGCGACCGCCGGGACTCCGCCTGCCCCGATCGAACCCCAGGTGGCGCCGACCGTGCCTGTCGGTGCCACGGCCGCTGCTGTGGCGCCGGTCGGCCCGCTGGCATCGTCGCCGTTCTCGCCGCAGCCCCTGCCCACAAGCGCAGCGCCGCCCACGTCGCCGTCACCTCATGTCGCCGAGTCGACGTCGGTCGCGGCGCGAGCCGGCTCTTCGGCGGCGCACACAGCCGCGTCGCCCGGCGTCGACCCAAGGCCCGGCGACCACCTTCTCGACCGCACTGCCCAGGCCTCGGCAGTGGCTGCCAGCAACGCCCGCGCTCGCGCTGCCCGGCCGGTGCCGGGCAGCGCGAGCGGCGATGCGGCGACGGCTGGCGCCGCGCTGGCGCCAGCGCGGTCGCTGGAGGCCCAACCGGTGCCCGGCAATCCAAGTTACGGCTCGGCCGCCGCCCTTGCCGAGCGGGCCCGTGCCGCCACCGCGTCACGCGAAGCCGCCATGCGCTCCGTGCCGGCAGCGGTCGAGGTGGTACCGACTTCCGCCAGCGAGGCCTGCGGCAAGCGCGTCTTCATCTCGCGCGCCATCTGCATGGACGAAAAGTGCGAGGAGCCGCGCTTTCGCAACACCCAGGAGTGCATTGGCATCCTGGCGCGCAAGACAGCGCGCGAGAACCGCTGACCGCGGTGATCGGCTGAACCGGGCGCGGTGTCGCGGGGAAAGGTGCGATGGCACCCCTGGCGGCGATGCGGCTACGGGAAGGTGCCATGGAAAGCCCGCCAGCGGTCGGCTATACCCCTTCTTTCACCGATGTGTCCGGAGAGCTGAACGTGGTGTCGCAATCGAATTTCGAGGTTCCCGCCGACCGGCCGCACTTCGCCGTCTGGCCGAAGCGTCTGCCGCGTGAACTGGTGGCGCCGGAGACCTCGCTCTGGTTCAACCTCGAAGTGGCGGCCCGGCGGTTTCCCGACCGCGCCGCCTATCGATTCTTCGGCCGCGAGCTCACATATCGCCAGATGCACGCGCAGGCCGAGGCGCTGGCCGGCTGGCTGCAGGCGGCCGGTGTCGGCAGCGGCGACCGCGTCGCGCTCTTCTTGCAGAACTGCCCGCAGTTCGCGGTCGCGCTCTATGCCGTGCTGCGCGCCAACGCCGTCGTCGTGCCGGTCAACCCGATGAACCGGGCCGAGGAGTTCAAGCACTACATCGCCGACCCGGACACGAAGATCGTGATCTGCAGCGCCGATCTGGCCGCCATCGTCGCGACCGCCGACGCGGCGCTGCCCGAGAGCCAACGCCTGCGCGGGGTGCTCGTCACCCGTTACACCGATGCGATGCCCGACGGTGACATCCCTGCCGTCGACGCGCCGCCACCGGCGATGGACGCCTGGCTGCGCAGCGACCCGGCGCTGCCGCCGAACTGCACGCGCTGGAACGATGCGCTCGCCGCCGGCCTGACCCCGGGCCCGCACACGGCCGGCGCCGATGACCTCGCGCTGCTGCCCTACACATCAGGCACGACCGGCCTGCCCAAGGGCTGCATGCACACCCACCGCACGCTCATGCACAACGCCGTCGGCGGCCAGTGGAGTTACGGCGGCGGCCCGGAGCCGGTGGTGCTCGGCGTGGTGCCGATGTTCCACATCACCGGCATGCTCTACAGCGTGCTCGGCTCGGTGCATTCCGGCTGCAGCGTCGTCCTCATGCCGCGCTGGGACCGCGAGCTGTGCGGCCGCCTGATCTCGCAGCATCGCATCTCGCACTGGACCTGCATCCCGACGATGGTGATCGACCTCTTCGGCAGCCCCAACTACAAGACCTTCGATCTCTCCAGCCTGCGCAGCATCAGCGGCGGTGGCGCCGCCATGCCGCATGCCGTGGCGCAGCGTCTGCTCGACGAGTTCGGACTGACGTTCGCAGAGGGCTACGGCCTGACCGAGACGGCGGCGCCGAGCCACGCCAATCCACCCGACCGGGCCAAGCTGCAGTGCCTCGGCATCCCGATCTTCGGCGTCGATTCGCGTGTCGTCGACCCCCTCACGCTGGAGGAAATGCCGGTCGGCGAAGTCGGCGAGATCATCACCCGCGGGCCGATGGTGTTCACCGGCTACTGGAAGCACCCCGAGGCGACCGAGGCCGCCTTCGTGCAATTCGATGGCCGGAGCTTCTTTCGGACAGGCGATCTCGGCCGCATGGACGAGGAAGGCTACTTCTTCATCACCGACCGCCTCAAGCGGATGATCAACGCCAGCGGCTTCAAGGTCTGGCCGGCCGAGGTCGAGATGCTGCTCTACAAGCATCCGGCGGTCCAGGAGGCCTGCATCATCGCGGCGCGCGACGCCTATCGCGGCGAGACGGTGAAGGCGGTGGTCGTGCTGCGCGCGGAGGCGAAGGGCAGCACAACGGCCGAAGACATCGTCGCCTGGGCCCGCGAGAACATGGCGGCCTACAAGGTGCCCAAGCTTGTCCAGTTCGTGGATGTGCTGCCGAAATCGGGCTCGGGCAAGGTGATGTGGCGGCTGCTGCAGGAGCAGGAAGCGGTCGCCTGACCGACCGCGGCTTTCAGGCCGTGAGCCAGCGCCCGGCTTCGCGCCGGAAACGTGTCCCGGCAGCGGCCTCGAACAAGCCGCTGGTGGCCTGCCAGGCCCAGGGCTCGACCACGATCTCGCCGCTGTCGACACGCACGACATTGAACGAGTTCGATTCGCCACGGCCCCGCGTCGAGGTGGCCGTGCCGGCCTGGACCACCAGCGCGGAATAGCTCGGAATGGGGTAGCGGCCCGAGGTCTCTCCGGCCTGTGTGGTGTGGAAGTGGCCGGCGAGCAGGAGGTCGACGCCGCTGCGCGCGAACACCTCCATGGCCGGGCCGGCGCGGCCGACAAGCTCTTTCACACCCGGGGTGTCGGGAAGATCGAACGGATGATGCGTGACGACGATCCGGGTCAACGCTTCCGGCAGCGACCGGAGGCGTTCCTGGATCGAGCGCATCTGCCCTTCGTTGATGCGCCCGTTCTTGAACGTCAGCGAGCGTGCGGTGTTGATGCCGAGCACAGCGACTTCGTCATCGACGAATTCGGGGGTCAGGTCCGGTTCGACATGGCGCCTGTATTTGCCGAGCGGGCTCGCGAAGCGTTCCCAGACGCGGTACATCGGCACGTCGTGGTTGCCGGGAACGACGATGCGCGGGTACGGCAGCCCATCAAGAAACCGGCGTGCCGCTGCAAATTCCGCCGTACGTGCGCGCTGCGTCAGGTCGCCGGACACGACCACGACGTCGGGACGGATGGTCTCGATCGCGCCGTTCAGCGCGGTCACGACCGTCGGGTCGGTGCGTCCGAAATGAAGATCCGACAGATGAAGCAGCGTTCGCATCGGTCGCCGCGTCAGAGTTGGCGGGGCGCGGGCGGCAATGCGTGCACGACGGTGAGCGCGGCGCGGCGGATGCGGTAGGCGAGCGGAGGCGTCATCACCGTCACCTCGCCATCGGTGGCCACGCGCAGCCGCCGATGCCGGCTTTCGATGACGATCTCGGCGGCACGCGCGAAACCGAAATCGCGCGCTTGTCGAAGGTGCCCGGTGACAGCGCGAAAGGCGAGCTGCAGCAAGCGCAGGCGACCGGGTCGGTTCGCCACGTACAGGCTGAGAAGGCCGTCGTCGAGAGCTTCTCGCTCGCCGATCGCGAAACCTTCCATGCGGTATTCGTTGTTGCCGATGAAGACGAAAGGCGTGCGCCAGCGGCGCTCGCGGCCGTCGATCGACACGCGCACGTCGAGGAAGGGGTAGCGGCGCAGCGCCGACATGATCGACCACAGCATGGCCAGCCACTTGCCGCGTCCCAGCCGCTTTTGCTGTCGTTCGCGATCGCGCACGATGTCCGGATAGAGACCCAGGCTGGAGTTGTTGACGAAGATCCGGCCATTGACTTCGCCGACGTCCACCTGCCGCGTGCTGCCGGTCACGACCTGTGCAATCGCCGCCTCGAGGTCGAGTGGCAGGCCGAGGTCCTTGGCGAAGTGGTTGAGGGTGCCGAGCGGCAGGACCCCGAGCGCGACGCCGGTGCCGAGCACCGCCGCGGCGACCGTGCTGACGGTCCCGTCGCCGCCACCGGCGACGACGATGTCGGGCCGCTCGGCGACCGCGGCAGCGACCGTCGCCTCGATGCTGTCGTTGTCGCCACCGGCGAGACGAACGTCGGCGGAATTGCCGGCCTGCTGGAAGAGCGCACGGAGGTGCTCCACGAGTGCCCCGTCGTTGCCACCGCCTGAGCCGGAATTGACGACGACCAGAATGCGGCGCGGTGTCGGAATCGAAGACTCGTTCATCGCTGCCTGCGTGCCTCGAACGGCGTGACCGTATCGCGCGGCCCGTGTCGCCAGAACACCGAGCCCACGCTCAGACAGAGCGCCAACCAGGCCACGCCCTCGGCGAATGCAGCGACGGTGTCGCTGAGGTAGTGCACACCGAGAAGCACGCGTGAGAACCCGACCAGTGCAATCGCCAGTGCGGCGCCGAACAAGGCCGGCAGGCGCCAGCGCAGCAGTGCGGTGCGGTTGAAGACCCAGACCACGAGCAGCCCGTAAAGGAGGGTGCTGCCGACGACATGACCGCTCGGGAAGCTGTAGGTCGCCAGACTGAGGAGCGGGTCATCGAACACGGGCCGCGGACGATGGAAGATCAGTTTCATCAAGACGTTGAGGCCCAGACCCCCCGCGAGGCACACGGTCAAGAGGGTCAGCCGTCGCCAGTGCCCGAGCCGGGCTTGCCAGAGTCCGATCACGCCGGCGTAGCAACTCACTGCGACGGTCGAATGCAGGGTGGTGACGATGAACATCCAGGTTGTCAGGGGTGGTCTGGCGTATCGATGCAACCAGCTCGAGAACTCCTCGTCGATGGCGAGGCTCCGGCCACCGGTCGCCACGTTGGTCGCGATGGCTCCGAACACCGCTGCGGCAACGATCATCAGCACGATTCCGCCGCGGAGCGACAACGCAGGCGGCGGATGCCTCGTCGACGATGGCGGCATCGGCGCCTGGGGCAAAGGAGCGCCGCGCTACCGGTTGGGTGGCACGGGCATGTCGCGTCCGGCGTCATCGCGGGAAGCGACCCGGGAGATCACGCCGCAGGCGATGCGGCTGCCCGAATTTCCGGTTGGCTGGGTGGTGTAGTCGTCCGGATCGGCGTGGACGATCACGGCCTTGCCGGCGACGTCGGTGGCACCTCCGGTGAGCATCGAGCCCGTGGTGACGACGTCGAAGCGGGCGTTGCCGGCGGCGTCGGCGGTCAAGGCAGGCAGGTCGCCGGCGTGATGAGCGGCGGCAGGCGGGCCATGGGGCTGCGCCGTCGGGTTGAAATGCCCGCCGGCACTCACGCCATCGCCGCTCGAGCAGTCGCCCTTCTCATGGAGGTGAAAGCCGTGTTGCCGATTCGGCTTCAGGCCGCTGATCCGGCCGACAACGCGCAGCCCGGTGCCATCACGCACGAACCAGACCGTGCCTGCCGCCGCGTTGCCACGGGTTGGCTGGAGAGAGGCGACCACGTAGGGCGAACTGGGAGGCGACACGGCGCAGGCGCCCACGAAGGCGGTCGCCGTCAGCGTCGCCACAAGCTTGAACGATTTCATGGTCATGGCGTGCGCCTGTCGGCCGAGTGGTGCGGCGCATCTTATTCGCGCGGCTCGGCGCTGGCGTGTCAGAAGGTGGCTCGCCCGCCTGACAGATCGAACACCGATCCGGTCGTGAACGAGCACTCTTCGGAGCTCAGCCACGCCACCATTGCCGCCGCTTCGCCCACCTCGAGAAAACGCCCCATCGGGATCTTCGAGAGCATGAAGTCGATGTGCTGCTGCGTCATGGTCGCGAACATCGCGGTCTTGGCTACTGCCGGTGAGACAGCGTTGACGAGCACGCCTTTCGTTGCCAACTCCTTGCCGAGCGACTTGGTGAGGGCGATGACGCCGGCCTTCGAGGCGCTGTAGTGCGAGGCGTTCGGGTTGCCTTCCTTGCCGGCCACCGAGGCGATGTTGACGATGCGGCCGTACTTGGCCTCGATCATGTGCGGCACGACGGCGCGACACACCAGATAGGGCGCGATCAGGTTGACCTCGATGACCCGGCGCCACACCTCGGGCGCGAGCTCCCAGGTGGTCGCGTTGCCACCGGTGATGCCGGCGTTGTTGACGAGGATGTCGATCTTCCGGGTCGCCTTGAGGGTCCGCTCGGTCGCCGACGCCACTTCGGCATCGCTCGTCAACTCGACCTTCTCGGTGAAGACCCGTCCCGGTCCGCCGAGCATGCCCTTGGCCTCGGCGAGCTTGGCCTCGTCGGCGTCCCACAGCACGACGCTGGCGCCGGAGGCGAGCATGCGTTCGGCGATGGCGTAGCCGATGCCCTGAGCGCCGCCGGTGACGATGGCGACACGGTCTTGCAGATCGATGGTGTTCATGGCTGGCGTTCCTTCATTTCACGCGATCCGTGGAGAGTCCTTGCAGTGCCACCTCGCCGCCGGGTTGGGCGCGGCAGTCGGCGATGTACTGCCGAATGATGTCGGCGAAGTCGCGGTCGGGCTTCAAGCCGAGCTTGTTGGCGCGTGCCGCCGTGGAGCCGCGCGGCCAGTTGGCGACGATGCGGGCGATGTTCTCGTCGCGCACGAAACGCACGCGCTCGCGCACCGCAGAGCCAGCGACTTCTTCCAGGGCGGCCAGCATTTCGGCCACGGTGGCGTTGACGGCAGGCAGGTTCAGCGCCAGCCGACCGCCGAGCTGCTCGGCGCTGGCCTCGAAGACCGCGATCAGGCCCTCGACCGTGCGCGCCGCCGAGGTCAGCGGGTGCGACACGTCGGCATCGACGGGGCAGATCGCCTCGACGCCGGCCAGCGGCTCGCGCACGATGCCGGAAAAGAACGACGAGGCGGCGCCGTTCGGCTTGCCGGGCCGCACCGTGACGGTCATGAGACGAGCCGAGCGACCGTCGATGTAGCCCTTTCGGGAGTAGTCGGCGATGAGGTACTCGCACATCAGCTTGTGGGTGCCGTAGGAGGTCTTCGGCGCTGGCAACGTGTCGTCGCCGACCAGAGCCGGCATCGCCACCGACGGATCGGGTCCGAACACCGCCACCGAGCTCGAGAACACCAGCGTCGGCACCGCGCCGCCACGGCCGCTCGCCGCACGCAGGGCGTCGAGCAGGGCTCGCGTGGTGTCGAGGTTGGAACGCAGGCCGAGATCGAAGTCGGCTTCGCATTCACCCGATACCGCCGAGGCAAGGTGAAAGACGCCGTCGAAGCCTTCGCGGCCCAGCGCCTCGCATTGCGACGCGAGGGCGCCGACGCGGCTCTCGACGCGGCCGTCACCCGTGAGCTCGGCGCGAGGCGCGACTTGGTCGGCGAGCACGATGCGCTCGATGGGGCGGCCACCGAGGCTGCCGCGGTCGAGCAGGGTCCGGGCCAGCCGCGAGCCGATGAAGCCGCCGCCGCCGGTGATGAGGATCTTCATCGGTCGAGTCTCCTGGAGATGTCGAGAGGTTTTGCCGTGCGCATTCGGCGGTCGCCGCCGCGCATGTGCTGGACGGCGCGGCGCCGCGCCAGCGCAGCGTCGCCGGCCGCGATGGCGTCGACGATGGCGGTGTGCTCGACGCGCACGGCGTCGACGAAGTCGGCGCAGGTGGCGTCGTTGCGACGAGTCACGTACATCGCCTCCTTCGTGTATTGCTCCAGAAACTCGAGCAGGCTGCCGAAGTGCGGGTTGCCGGCCGCTTCGGCGAGCAGGCGATGGAAGGCGAGGTCTTCCTCGACGCCGTCGCGGTTTTCGGCGGCGCTTCGGTCGATGGCGCGCAGCGCGCGCCGCAGGCCGAGAACCTGGGCCCGGCTGGCACGTCAGGCGGCCAGCGCTGCCGTCTCGGCCTCGAGGGCGCGCCTGACCTCGCGGATGCGCAGGACGTCGTCGATGGTGGCGATCAGCGCGAGATCGAGCGTGAACGATTCGCCCGCTGGCGCCGCGGTGACGAACACCCCCGACCCCTGGCGCGAGCGCAACAGTCCGAGCGACTTGAGCTGGTGCACTGCCTCGCGCACCACCGTGCGCGACACGCCGTGCGCCTGCGCCAGCCGTTGCTCGGTCGGCAGGCGGTCGCCGGGGCGCAGTGCGCCGGCATCGATCTGACCGCCGAGGCGCGCGGCGAGCCGGTCGGAGAGCCGATCGGCCACCAGCGGCGGTGGATCGAACGGGGTAAAAGAAACGGATTGTCCGGCGCGATTGAGCATAGTGGTCGGGTCATCATACGAATCCGGCGGGGTTTCGGCCTACCGGTTTGTCCTCATGGCGGCGGTATGCTGCCGTGTCGATACTGCTCGACATCGGCAGGGCACGGGCGCCCTCATTGAAGCAAAGATGGCCAGCGTCACGATCAAGGGGGTACGGAAGAGCTTCGGCGAAACCGCAGTTCTGCACGGCGTCGACATCGATATCGCTGACGGCTCGTTCACCGTGCTCGTCGGTCCTTCCGGATGCGGCAAGTCGACTCTTCTGCGCATGATCGCCGGTCTCGAGGAGATCAGCGGCGGCGAGATCCGCATCGGCGATCGCAAGGTCAACGACGTGCCGCCCAAAGAGCGCGACATCGCGATGGTGTTCCAGAACTACGCGCTCTATCCGCACATGACGGTGCGGCAGAACCTTGCCTTCTCTCTCATGCTGGCCAAGAAGGACAAGGCCACCGTCGAGAGCAAGGTCGCACGCGCGGCCGAGATCCTGGCGCTCTCGGAGTTGATGGAGCGCTATCCGCGCCAGCTCTCGGGCGGCCAGCGCCAGCGCGTCGCGATGGGGCGGGCGATCGTGCGCGACCCGCAGGTCTTTCTCTACGACGAGCCGCTCTCCAATCTCGATGCCAAGCTGCGCGTGGCGATGCGAAGCGAACTCAAGGAACTGCACCAGCGCCTGAAGACGACTTCGGTCTACGTCACCCACGACCAGATCGAGGCGATGACGATGGGCGACAAGATCGTCGTCATGAAGGACGGCCGCATCGAACAGATGGGTTCGCCGCTCGACCTCTACGACCAGCCGGCCAACGTCTTCGTCGCTGGCTTCATCGGCTCGCCGTCCATGAACTTCGTCCCGGCAACGCTGCGCCGGGCCGGCGGCGCGGCCAGCCTCGAGCTGGCCGATGGTTCCCGTCTCGGCGCACCGACGACGTCCGGCGGCGCCGACGGCCAACCGGTCCTGCTCGGCACCCGTCCGGAGCATCTGCAGCTTGCAGACAGCGGCGGCATTGCTTCGCGCGTCGTGGTCATGGAGCCGACCGGAGCCGACACATTTGTCGCCTGCCGGCATGGCAGCACCGAGCTCTCGGCGGTGTTCCGCGAGCGCC
>JBDTCA010000432.1:0-3074 GCA_039923815.1 Caldimonas sp.
ACCGAGCTGCGCCGCCGGTAGCGCTGTCGTGCCGTCGCCGCAGCCGAGGTCGAGCACCTTCATGCCTCGCGTTGCGCCGAGTGACTTGACCAGTGCCTCACCGCTCGCGCGCATGGTGTGCGCAATGCGGGTGAAGTCGCCTTTTTCCCACAGTGCCTGATTCGGATTCATGTCGTGGTTCCTTCGCTGTCGAGTGGAATTTCAATCTGAAGAGGCAGTGTCTCGGCCCTTCGCGGCACAAGCGATGAAGCCACTGTGAAAGCTTGTGAAAGACGGCGAAACTCCGGGTCTCGATCTGCCGCGCTTCCGTCATGCCTTTGAATCCCTCGCCCTGCCGGTTTGGCCGCCACGAAGTGCGGCCGGCCGAGCGCCGCCTTCTCACCGACGGCCGAGACGTGGCTCTGGGCGCGCGCGCCTACGACATGCTGCTGGCCTTGCTGGAGCGGCGCGACCGGGTGGTCGGGCGCGAGGAGCTGTTCGAGCTCGTCTGGCCGGGGGTCGTCGTCGAAGACAACAACTTGCGTCAGCAGGTGTCGGCGCTGCGCAAGCTACTGGGCGCCGGCGCGGTCGCTACCGTGCAGGGCCGCGGCTATCGGTTTGCTTTGCCCGTCGAGGACGACGGCGTGATGGCCCCCCTGCCGGCTGCGGCGCAGGCTGCACCGCCGCGCAGTAACCTGCCGATGAACCTGGCGCCGCTGATCGGCCGCGAAGACGAGCTCGTTGCCGTCGTCGAGTTGCTGGCGGCGACTCCCATGCTCTCAGTGGTGGGAGCCGGCGGGGTTGGCAAGACCCGCTTCGCGCAGGAGGTCGCTGGCCGGACCGGCGGCGACTACGACGGGGGTGCCTGGTTCGTCGACCTCGCCCCGGTGACGGATGCGGCGCGCGTGCCGGCGGCCGTGGCCGACGTGCTCGGCGTGCGCGCCGAACCGGAGCGCCCGCTGCTCGACACCCTACTCTGCTTCCTGCGCGATCGCCGCCTGCTGCTCGTCCTCGACAACTGTGAGCACTTGGTCGACGCCTGCGCCCGCTTCGCCGAGAGCGTCCTGCGTAACTGCGCCGGCGTACAGACGCTGGCGACCAGCCGCGAGCCGCTCGGCATCGGCGGAGAGACCGTCTGGCGGATGCCTTCCCTGCGCACGGCAGTCATCGGCGCCGTCGAGTCACCCGAGCAACTGATGCGCTACGCGGCGATCGAGCTTTTCGTGCAACGCGCGAAGACGGCGTCGCCGGCTTTTGTGCTGAGCGATGGCAACGCCGCTGCCGTTGTTCGCGTCTGCCATCACCTCGACGGCATTCCGCTCGCTCTTGAGCTGGCCGCGGCGCGTATTCAAAACATGCACGTCGAACAGGTCGCCGAACGCCTGCACGACCGCTTCCACCTGCTCGCGCGCGGCAGTCGCACCGCCCTGCAGCGCCACCAGACGCTGCGCTCGCTAATCGACTGGAGCTACGACTTGTTGGCACCGCCGGAGCGGACGCTGCTTCGCCGCCTGGCGGTCTTCGCCGGCGGCTGGACGCTCGAGGCGGCCGAAGCGGTGTGCACGAGCGGCGGCCTCGCCGGCGAAGACGTGCTCGAGGTGCTTACCCGCCTGGTCGAGAAATCGCTCGTGCTGCTCGACGCGCAGTCGGGGCGGCCACGCTTCCGCCTGCTGGAGACCATTCGCCAGTACGGCTTGGACAAGCTCGCGGAAGCCGGTGAGGCCGATGCCGTGCGCACCGCCCACCTAGCGTTCTTCACCGGTCTCGCCGCGGCGATGCGCCCGCATTTCAACGGCACCGATCAACTCGCGTGGTACGGCCGCGCCGATGCCGACCTCGACAATTTCCGCTCGGCGATCGGCTGGTCGCTGTGGCCCGACCGGGCCGATATCGGCTTCGCCATCGTCCATGCGCTGCACAAGTACTGGTATCAGCGCAGGTACTGGAAAGAAGGAGTCGCCTGGAACGAACGCCTCGCTGCCGCCTCAGGCAGCGAGGCGGCGCCGAGCTGGCGACGCGCACAGTCGCTCTATGTCAGCGCCATGCTCATTGGCAACTTCGACACCGCCGCTTCGCTGCGGCTGAGCCGCGAGTGCCTGAAGATGTCGCAGGCACTCGACTACGACGAAGGCGCCTCCTGGGCCTGCGGATGGATTGGCTACATCGAGTCGCGCTCGAGACGGCCGCAGACGAAACGTCTGTTTAACGATAGCGTGCGCCTGGCACGTGAAATCACCGACCCGCACGGCGCCCGCATGGCCATCGTCAACAGCCTTATCTGCTACGCCGGCTACGAATCGCTGATGGGCCATTACGCCGAAGCCGAGGCGTTATTGCGCGATTGCGAAACCGAGACGCAGGCCCTGGGCGGCGACCCGCTTTATGTGGGGCACTGTCGCGCCCTGCGCGGCAATATTGCTGTGCGGCAGGGCAATCTCGACCGCGCCAACGACCTGCTTGCCGAGAGCCTGCTGCTCTATCGCAAGATCGACTCGCAGTTCGACGTCGCGGGCATCATCTCGCAGCAAGGCTTCCTGGCTCTGCGCCGGGGCGACGCCGCCGCTGCGCTCGACCTCTTCATGCAAAGCCTGCCGCACCACCGCAACTACCCGGCGTCACCCTGGGCCGCCAAGGGCTTGGCGCATCTGGTCATCGCCAACTCTGCCTGCGCACGCTGGGGCGTCGCGGTTCGGCTGGCGGCTGCGCTAGACGCGCGCACGCACGCCGTGGTGGGCAAACTGCGTGCACCCGACGAAGTCGCGGGCCAGGTGGCGAGCGAGTACGAACAAGCCGTGCACCGAGCGCGTGAGACCTTGGGCGAGGCAGCGTTTGGCAGCGCTTACCAAGCCGGTTCCGAGTTGACGATGGCTCAGGCCATTGAGATGGCGCTCGGTTGGTCTTGAACTCGAGCGGACGGTCGGCTACGTCCGCTTATGGGCCGGAAGAAATCGCACCCTGCACCCACTCGATCCAGGGCGGCAACCCGGTCGAACTCGAGCAGCAGGTGCAACGGATGGTGCGCCATCGCGATGACGATGTGTGGTTTACGCCGGTCCGCGATGTCCAGCGCACCAATGACGTGACGTTCGCCGATC
>JBDTCA010000433.1:0-2505 GCA_039923815.1 Caldimonas sp.
GTCGAGCGCGTCAAGCAGGGCGACGTCAAGGCCTTCGAGATGCTGGTCGTCAAGTACCAGCGCCGGATCGAGCGGCTCGTTGGGCGGATGGTGCGCGACGTCGACCTGATCCCCGACATCGCCCAGGAAACCTTCATTCGCGCCTACCGGGCGTTGCCGCAGTTTCGTGGCGACAGCGCCTTCTACACGTGGCTGTACCGGATCGCCGTCAACACGGCCAAGAAGCAGCTCATGGAGCTCAAGCGCGACCCGCTGGTCACGGAGTCGGCCCGGGCCAGCCGCGGCGATGAAGATGACACCTCGGTCGTCGAGAACGAGCCGAGCGACGAAGGCACGCCGGAAGCGATCCTCGCCAGCAAGCAGATCGCTGCGGCGGTGAACTTTGCGGTCGAAGCGTTGTCCGAAGAGTTGCGGCAAGCGATCACGCTGCGGGAAATCGAAGGCCTCAGCTACGAAGAGATCGCCGAGGTGATGAACTGCCCGATCGGAACGGTTCGCTCGCGGATCTTCAGGGCCCGGGAAGCGATCGCCGCCAAGCTTCGGCCGATGCTCGACAGCCGGGCCGGGGAGCGCTGGTGATACCGGCCGGTTGGTCGATGGTTGATGATCTGCGGCTTCGGCCTGCCGTTGCGTCGAGTTTTGAAACTGGAGAGTGGGATGTCGACAGGACCTCATGATGATTGCCCGAGTCTCGAGCGGCTTTCGGCGCTGGCCGATGGCGAGACCGGCACTTCGGCCTCGGCCGCGGCATGCGCGACGTGGCGCGACGACGCCGACGCCCGGTGCGACTGGCATGCCTGGCTGTTGATCGGCGACGTGCTGCGCTCCGACGAGCTTGCCAGCGACGCCGTTCGCGATGCGCACTTTCTTGCCGCAGTGCGCAGGCGCCTCGCGTCGGAGCCGGTGGTGATGGCGCCGATGCCTGTGGCGGCGTCGATCGCGGCCCGACGCAGCGGGCGCTGGATGCTGCCGGCGTCGATGGCGGCCGGATTCGTGCTCGTCGTCGGCACGTTCGCCGTCATCCGACCGGATGTGAGCGGCCCGGCGGCAGACATGACGCTGGCGCGAACCGAGAGCTCTTCGTCTTCGAACGCAAGCTCGGCTTTTGTGCCCGCCGACCTGCGCGAACCGGCCGTTGGCTCGAATGTGATCGTGGCTGACCAGAAGATGATTCGCGATGCCCAGCTCGAGCGCTATCTGGCTGCGCACAAGCAGTTCGCGGGCAGCACGGCGCTCGGCGTGCCGTCGGCATTCCTGCGCAGCGCCACGATCGAATCGGCTTCTCGTTGAGGTCGGCGGCACCGATGCGTCTGAGGGCTTTCGGACCGGCGACCTTCGTCTGCCTGGCGATCGCTTTCATGGCACCGGCGTGGGGCCAGGCTGCGTCGCCCGCACCACGCAGCGAGGTGCGGGCCTGGCTGCTGCGAATTCACGACGCCGCCAGTCGCCGTAACTTCCAGGGCACTTTCATCGTCAGCGGCGGCGGCGTCATGGCCAGCGCGCGCATCGCTCATTACTGCGATGGCCCGAACCAGTACGAGCGCATCGAGTCGCTCGACGGTCGCCAGCGCAAGGTCTTCCGCCACAACGACGTCGTCCACACGCTCTGGCCGGGAAGCCACGTCGCGATGATCGAGCAGCGCGGCATGCTGAGCTCGTTCCCCGCGCTCCTGCAGGCCGGCGACGATGGCATCGGAGACTGGTACGACGTCCGTGCCCAGGGCGTCGAGCGTGTCGCCGGCCACGACGCCAATGTGCTGGTCGTCGAGGCGCGCGACGCCAGTCGCTACGGCTACCGGCTGTGGGCCGATCGCGCGTCGGGGCTCCTCCTGCGTGCCGACGTGATCGGTGAGCACGGCTCCATTCTCGAGACTTCCGCCTTCTCCGACGTGGCGATCGGCGTCCGGCCACAGCCCGACAGCGTGTTGCACGCGATGAAAAAGCTCGACGGCTATCGCGTCGTCAAGCCGCTGCTGACGCCCACGCGTCTCGAGAACGAGGGCTGGGCCATGGGAAAGGCCGTGCCCGGATTTCGCCAGGTGAGTTGCGTCAAGCGGCAAATGGACTCGCCGGGTGAAGTGGATGCCGAAGCGTCGCCTGCGGTGATTCAGAGCATCTATTCGGACGGCCTGACGTATGTGTCGGTGTTCATCGAACCGTATCGTGCTGACCGCCATTTGCGTCCTCTGTCTGCCGTGATCGGCGCCACCTCGACCCTGTCGCAGCGCCGGGGCGACTTCTGGATTACCGTGGTGGGGGACACGCCGCCGGCGACCTTGAAGACATTCGCCGGTGCACTCGAGCGCCGCAAGCCCTAAGCCTGAATCGAAAGCCACGCATGACGACTCTTCCGCCCCTGTCCCGACCGCTGCCGTGCACATTTGCGGGCCGCTTCGTTTCGGCCGCCGCGGCGTTTTCGATCAGCGTGTTCGTTTGGGCGGCCCCGCAATCGGCGAGTGCGCAGGGCCTGCCTGATTTTTCAGATCTGGTCGAGAAGGTCGGCCC
>JBDTCA010000434.1:0-3079 GCA_039923815.1 Caldimonas sp.
CGAGGCGCCAGCAAGGACGAGGTCGACGCCATCGGCGAGCGCATGCGCGAAGCCGTCAAGACCATCAAGTCGTCGCGGCTCGGCGAAACGGCCGGCAGCGCCGCCCTGTACGAGCTGCCCTGGTACATCGTGATCGGCAACCCCGCCGCGGGCAAGAGCACGGCAGTGGTCAAGTCGGGCCTCAAGTTCCCGTTCGCCGACAAGGGCGGCAGTGTCATCCAGGGCATCGGCGGCACACGCAACTGCGACTGGTTCTTCACCAACGAAGGCATCCTGCTCGACACCGCCGGCCGCTACTCCGTTCACGAAGAAGACCGCAGCGAGTGGCTAGGCTTCCTCTCCCAGCTCAAGAAGCAGCGGCCGCGGGCGCCGATCAACGGAATCATCATCGCCACCAGTCTGTCGGAGCTGTCGCAGTCCCGGCCCGACGCTGCGATCCTGCTCGCCAAGAACCTGAGGCAGCGCGTCCAGGAGCTGACCGAGACGCTCGAGGTCTTCGCGCCGGTGTACCTGATGTTCACCAAGGCCGACCTGATCTCCGGCTTCGCCGAGTTCTTCGAGGACCGCGACCGCGCCGAGCGCGAGAAGGTGTGGGGCGCGACGCTGCCCTACGACCCCGCTGCCAAGGTCGACGCGGTGGCGCAGTTCGACGTCCATTTCGACGAGCTCTTCGACGGTCTGAAGGAGATGTCGGTCGCCCGCATGTCGCTCAACCGCGGCGCGGCACTGCCGCCCGGCGTGCTCACGTTTCCGCTCGAGTTCGCGGCGCTCAAGCCCGCCTTGCGTGCCTTCGTGGCCACCCTGTTCGAAGAGAACCCCTATCAGTTCCCGCCGGTGTTTCGCGGCTTCTACTTCACCAGCGCGATGCAGGAAGGTGCGGCGACGAGCCGAGCCAGCGAGCACGTGGCGCGTCAGTTCGCACTCAACGAGCCGGGCGTGCGCACGACCGCGATGGTCTCTGCCAACAACGGTTTCTTCCTGCAGGACCTGTTTTCCAAGGTCATCTTCGCCGATCGCAATCTCGTCAAGCAGTACATGAGCCGCGGCAAGACGCGGGCACGCACGGTGGCCTTCGCCGTCGCCGTCGCCGCACTCGCGCTGGCGCTCGGCGGTTGGACCTGGTCGTATCTCGGCAACCGCCAGCTGATGGCCAACGTGCAGGCCGATCTCGACAAGGCAGTGCACCTCCAGCGCGACCGCAGCGACCTCGCCTCGCGCATGGAGGCGCTCGAGACGCTGCAGGATCGCATCGAGCAGCTGCAGTCGTACCGCGACGATCGACCTCTGGGGATTGCGCTCGGCCTCTACCAGGGCGAGGCCATCGAGACCAAGCTGCGCCAGGAGTATTTCTCGGGTGCACGCCAGATCATGATCGAGCCGGTCGCGCAGGCGCTCGAAGGCTTCCTCGGCGAGGTCAACCAGAACGCCGCGCAGCTGCAGCCGATGACACGCGCACCTTCGTCGGCTGCCGCGCCCCTGGCCGGGCCGGTCGCGGCCTCGGGCGTGGCACCCGGCACACCCGGTACGCCTGCCTCGCCGCCGGCCGGCCTCTTCGTGGAAGCATCGCCCACCAACGCCGAAGACGCCTACAACGCGCTCAAGACCTACCTCATGCTGGCCGACCGCACGCACCTGGAGGGAGGCCATCTCACCGACCAGATCACGCGTTTCTGGCGCGGCTGGCTCGAGGCCAACCGTGGCGCGATGCCACGCGAGCAGATGATCCGAAGCGCCGAGCGCATGGTCGCGTTCACGATGGCGAACCTCCAGGATCCCGCCTTCCCGCTGATCGCCGACAACCTCAGCGTCGTCGACCAGGCGCGCGAGAACCTGCGACGCGTCGTGCGCGGCATGGCGGCACGCGACCGCGTCTATGCCGACGTCAAGGCGCGTGCGGCGACGCGTTTCCCGCAGATGACGGTGACCCGCATCGTGGGCGACATCGACCGCGAGCTCGTTGTCGGCAGCTACGCGATTCCCGGCACCTTCACGCGCGAGGCGTGGGAGGGCTATGTCGAAGCGGCGTTCAAGGAAGCGGCCACCAAGGAGCTGCAGAGCGCGGACTGGGTACTCAAGGTTGCGGCCCGCGACGACCTCACTCTCGAAGGCAGCCCCGAGCAGATCAGGAAAGGGCTGACCGACACCTACAAAGCCGAATACGTGCGCGAGTGGCAGCGCTTCGTCCAGGGCATCTCGATCACCGAGTTCGGTTCTTTCGCCGTGGCCGCCGAGCGCATGAACCGCCTGGGTGATCCGGTGCAGTCGCCGATCAGGAAGATCATGCAGACGGTGTTCGACGAAACTTCGTGGGACAACCCGTCGCTGCTCAACGAACGCCTCGTCAAGGCGCAGCGTGGCGTCTTCGACTGGATCAAGCAGACGCTGCTTCGCCAGGCCCCGTCGCGCGTCGATGTCAAGCTCGATGTCGGCGGCTCGAAGGCCGAAATTCCCGTCGGCCCGATCGGCCGCGAGTTCGCCGGCCTGACGCGTCTGATGATGTCGCGCGACAACTCGCCGACGCAGATGGCGGCTTATCTCGAGACGCTGTCGAAGCTGCGCAGCCGTTTCAACCTCATCAAGAACCAGGGCGATGTCGGGCCGGGCGCGCGCCAGCTGATGGCGGGCACGTTCTCATCCAGTGGCTCCGAGCTCGCCGATGCGCAGAAGTACGTGGACGAGCAGATGATGGTCAACATGACCGACAGCGCGCGCGCCACCTTGCGGCCCCTGCTGGTGCGGCCGCTGGTGCAGGCCTTCGCGGTCATCGTCGGACCCACCGAGACCGACGTCAATCGCGTCTGGGCAGCTCAGGTGCAGGAGCCGTTCCAGCAGACGCTGGCGGCGAAGTACCCGTTCGATGCGGCCGCCAAGATCGAAGCCGGGCCCGCCGAGATCGCAAAGGTGTTCGGGCCGGACGGCGCCGTCGCCAAGTTCACCAACGAGACGCTGACGCCGCTCGTCGTGCGCCGCGGCGACACACTCGTGCCGCGCACCTGGGCCGACCTCGGCATCCGCATTCGGCCCGAGTTCACCGCCGGCTTCGCGGGCTGGGTCGCGGCGCTCGAAGGCGGGGCCGCGG
>JBDTCA010000435.1:0-3613 GCA_039923815.1 Caldimonas sp.
GCCGTGACCACCGTCCAGCTGGTGAGGGCGCCGACCATCAGCACTTCGCCGTGCGCGAAATTGATCAGGTTGATGATCCCGTAGACCATCGTGTAGCCGAGGGCAACGAGTGCATAGACGCTGCCGAGGACCAGGCCGTTGATGATCTGCTGGATGAAGATGTCCATGGCGCGCCGACTCTATTAGCAAAACCCTTGCCAACGGCTTAGGGTAGGCCCGGTAGCGATTCAGGTGCCGGAGGACCCGCCGCCGACGCCTCGCCGCTAGCGGCCGCATCGAGCCGGCGCAACTCGGCCAGCCGCTCGCCGATGCGGATCTCGAGGCCTCGACCGACCGGCCGATAGAAGGCCTGCGCCGCCATGTCGTCGGGCCAGTAGCGCTCGCCGGCCGCGTAGCCGCCGGCCTCGTCGTGGGCGTAGCGATAGCCCTTGCCGTAGTCGAGGCCCTTCATCAGCGACGTCGGCGCATTGCGCAGGCGCAGCGGCACCGGCCGCGTCCGGTCGGCCTTGATGAAGGCGCGGGCCGCGTTGTAGGCCTTGTAGACGGCGTTGCTCTTGGGCGCCATCGCCATGTAGACGACCGCCTCCGCGAGCGCCAGCTCCCCTTCGGGAGAACCCAGGCGCTCGAAGATTTCGGCGGCGTCGAGGGCGACGCGCAGCGCGCGCGGGTCGGCCAGGCCGATGTCCTCGCTGGCCATGCGGACCAGCCGGCGGGCCGCATAGCGCGGGTCGACGCCACCGTCGATCATGCGCACGAACCAGTAAAGCGAGGCGTCCGGGTCGCTGCCGCGCACCGCCTTGTGCAGCGCCGAGATGGTGTCGTAGAACTGCTCGCCGCCCTTGTCGTAGCGACGCAGCTGTTCGCCGAGCGCCTGCTCGAGCATCGTTTCGCTGATGGCCGCGACCTGGCCGAACGTCGTCACCAGGTTCTCGTAGGCGTTGAGCAGGCGGCGGGCGTCGCCGTCGGCGTAGCCGATCAGGCGTGTGGTTGCTGCATCGTCGAGCGGCGGCGCAGCGAGCAGGGTCCTTGCCCGATCGAGCAACGTTCGCAGGTCGGCGTCGTCCAGCGGCTTCAACACGTGCACGGTGGCGCGTGAAAGCAGCGCCGAGTTGACCTCGAACGAAGGGTTCTCCGTCGTCGCACCGATGAAGGTGAGCAGACCCGACTCGACGTGCGGCAGGAAAGCGTCCTGCTGGCTCTTGTTGAAGCGATGCACCTCGTCGACGAAGATGACCGTGCGCCGGCCGGCGGAGCGCGATGCCTGCGCCCGCTCCACGGCCTCGCGGATGTCCTTGACGCCGCCGAGCACCGCCGACATCGAGATGAACTGGGCATCGAAGGCGTCGGCCATGAGTCGCGCCAGCGTCGTCTTGCCGACGCCGGGCGGCCCCCAGAGGATCATCGAGTGCAGCCGGCCCGACTCGAAGGCGACGCGCAACGGCTTGCCGGCGCCGAGCAGATGCTGCTGGCCGATGACCTCGTCAAGCGTCTTCGGGCGCAGGTGCTCGGCGAGCGGCGCGGCCGCATCGGCGGCGGCTGCGAACGGGAGGTCGAGCGAGCTCTGGGCCATGGCAACGGCGGGCAAGTCCTAAGATCACCCCTTTTACCCTTCGCCGCCCCTGACCGCATGAATCCGTCGACCTTCGAAGCGATCGCCGCCATCCTGGCCGGTCAGTTCCACGTCGACGCCGCGCTGCTGCAGCCGGAGACGACGCTCGAGACCCTCGGCCTCGACTCCCTGGCCCTGATGGAGTTCGTGTTCGCGGTCGAAGACCGCTTCGACGTCCGCATCCCGGAAGAGCGGCTCGATCCGCGCCAGGCGGGCGTGACGCTGGCCGTGCTTGCCGGCCTGATCGACGACGCGGTCGCGGCGAAGGCGACATCGCCTTCGGACGCGCCCGTTGCCGCTGCGGTCGCCGCTGCTGCCGACGATGCCGGCACGCGCTGACGCGCGCCGCGTCGTCGTCACCGGCGCCGGCGTCGTCAGCCCGATCGGCTGCGAGCTCTCGACCTTCGACGCGGCCTTGTTCGCCGGTCGCTCGGCAGTCGTCGCCCACGCGGTCGCACTGCCCGGAATCGCCGTGCCCGCCCTGCCGATCGCGCCTTGCCCGGCTGGTTGGTTCGACGCCGGCGCGGTCGTCTCGCCGTCGCGGCTGCCCCTCGATCGGGGTACGGCAATGGCGCTCGTTGCCGCCCGCGACGCCGCCACCGCTGCCAGTCTCGGGCCGGGCGCGGTCGACCCCGAGCGACTCGGCGTGTACTGGGGCAGCGTCATGGGCGGCGCGGCGACGTTCGAGGCAACCTGCCGAACGGTCTACGCGGACAAGAAGCGCATGCGACCGACGAGCGTCGTGACGACCATGCCGAATGCGCCAGCCGCCGAGATCGCACTCGCCTTCTGCGCCCGCGGCGCGGCGCTGGCGTACGCCTGCGCATGCGCTTCTTCGGCGGTGGCGATCGGCGAGGCCGTGCGGGCGATCCGCGGCGGCTGGATCGACGTCGCCATCGTCGGCGGCAGCGAATCCATGCTCGGGCCGGGTGTGCTCGCGAGCTGGCAGGCCATGCGCGTGCTGGCGCCGGTGTCGCTGGACGACGTTACCGGCGCCGCTGCGTCGTGCCGGCCGTTCTCGGCCGACCGTGCCGGCTTCGCGCTCGGCGAGGCCGCGGCGGCCTTCGTGATCGAATCGGCGGCGAGCGCAGCAGCGCGCGGCGTGGCGCCGCTCGCGCAGCTCACCGGCTACGCTACCAACTGCGACGCTGTCCATGTCACCCAGCCGGACGCTGCCGGTCAGGCACGCGCCCTTCGCGCCGCGCTCGCCGACGCGGGTCTGTCACCCAGCGATATCGGCTACGTCAATGCCCACGGCACGGCGACCATCGCAGGCGACGCTGCCGAGGCGGCGTCGCTTTCGGAAGTGTTCGGTCCCAACGGCGTACCGGTGTCGTCGACGAAGGCGATCCACGGTCACCTGCTCGGCGCCGGCGGTGCTGTCGAATTGCTGGCGGTGCTGCGCTCAATGCTCGCCGGGCGGCTGCCGATGAGCGCGAACACCGCCCGCGTCGACCCGAGTCTTGCGATCGACCTCGTCAAGGCAGAGTCGAGGGCCGCGCCCGGACTGCGCCACGCGGTCTCGAACTCGTTCGCCTTCGGCGGCACGAATGCCGTGTTGGTGCTCAGCCGGACGGATGCCTGATCAGATGGTGCGGCGCGACCGCAGGGCGGCCACCTACTGCTCGATGACGTCGGCACCAGCCGGCGGCGTGAAGCGGAACGACTCGGCCGGCAGGGCGACGTTGGCTGCGAAGTCGATGAACTGCAACGTCGACTTCTGACCGAAGCTGTCGAGGATCTCGAGCGCCGCCAGGTCCTTGCCACGAAAGCCGATGCGCACCGACTGGAAGGCGCCGTCCTTGGCCTTGGGCTTGGCCTCTGCCCACTCGAGGCCACCCTGCGCTGGCAGGTTGGCGAGGTTGAAGTCCTTGTCGAGCGACGAGCCGGCGAGCAAGGCGGCCGGCGTCGCGCCGAGCGCCTGCGAGAGCCGCCGCGAGCTGACCTGATTGAGGTCGGCGTCGTAGATCCAGACTTTCTCGCCATCGGCGACGATGGTCTGCT
>JBDTCA010000436.1:0-5624 GCA_039923815.1 Caldimonas sp.
TCGCTCGTCGCCGGCGTGCCGATCTCGCTGCGCGCCGAGGGCGACACCCGCGCCAACAACCAGGTCGCCGGCACGCTGATCGACCTCGGCACCGAGATCGCCGACCCGGTCGAGCGGCTGAAGGCGATCCAGCGCGGCACGGCGGCGATGAAAAGGCAGATGGGCACGTTCCGCGGCGTCATCCCGACCGACTTCCCTTCGCTCGGCTCGCCGTGGCTGATGGCCGGCCTGGCATCCCTGTACGGTCGTTCGCGCATCGCCGACTGGCTGCGAATCACCAACGTGACGATCTCGAACGTGCCCGGCTCGAAGGTGCCGGTCTACCTCGTCGGCGCGAAGATGACCGACTACTACCCGCTCTCGATCGTGGTCCACGGCATCGCCCTGAACCTCACGGTGCAGAGCCACGTCGACCAGCTCTGCTTCGGCCTCATCGCCTGCCGCCGCGCCGTGCCTGACGTGCACGAGCTCGGCGCTCACCTGCAACGGGCGATGCTGGCGCTTCGGGCGCTGGCCGCGCCGGCGCGGACTGCATCGGCGGTCAATGGGCCGGCTGCGGTGGCCGAACTCGCTGCGGCCGAGCCACCGGCTGCCGCAGCGAGGAAGCGACCGCGGCGCAAGCCGCGGCTTCGCGTCGTGCCGCCGGTTGCCGTCGTGGCGCCGGTTCGCAGGCCGCGCACCGCACGCGGCGCGGACTGAGGTCAAGCATGACGCCCGAAACGGCGGCAATCACGAAAGTGCTGGTCGCCAACCAGGGCGACAACGGCTGTCCTCTGCCGGCCCGGTCTGGGGCCTGTGGCCCGTGACTCGAGCTAGGCAGGCACGGGGGCGGCCACCCCGGTCTGGTCTCCCGCGAAGGCGAAGCCGCTTCGGTCCCGCTTGGCGCGGTACATCGCCTTGTCGGCGCACTTGACGAGGTCTTCGGCGGTGAGGGCGTCTGCCGGACAAAGCGCGATGCCGATGCTCGGCGTCACCCTCAGCCCCCGGATCGCACCTCCCTGTGCATCGCACGGCCGACTCAGTGACAGGAGGATCTTCTTCGCGATCGCCGAGGCGTCTTCGGTGCTCTTCAACTCGAGCAGCAGGTAAAGGAATTCGTCGCCGCCGTGGCGGCTGACGGTGTCGTCCACGCGGGTCATCGCCTGGAGCCGGCTGGCGATGGTCTTCAGGACCTCGTCGCCGACTTCGTGGCCGTGCGTGTCATTGATGGCCTTGAAGGCGTCCAGGTCGATGAACATGACGGCGATCGTCCAGCCGTGCCGCCGGGCTTGCGCCAGGCCATGCTCCAGGCGATCGTTGAAGAGCACCCGGTTCGGAAGGGACGTCAGGGGGTCATGGAACGCAGCATGGCGGGCCGCGTGTTCCTGCGCGCGGGAAGCCGCCAGCTGATGTTCCAGCAGCTGACGCTCTCGCACCTCGCCGGCCAGGGCCTCGTTCACCTGGGTCAGTTCGATGGCACTGTCCTGGACCTTGGCTTCGACCGCTTCGCTCCGCTGTACCGCACTGGCGATCTCGGGCCGCTCGTCCGACTCGTCCAGTTGCTCTTTCAAGATGGCATTCACCCCAGACAGTTCGGAGGCGCATTCTTCGACGACCTCCTTGATCCGCTCGCTCTTGCCGATGGCCTGCGCCAATGATTCGAGGGGGGGTTTCGGGGAGGAGGGCACGTCTTTGACGCGGGGCATGGACATTCCTGCTTCTCGTGGTTCGCCCGATGTTGGCGCCAATTCCGTTTCCGCATTCAGGATGGGGTCGAAGCGTTGCAATCGCGTCAAGAAATCACGCTCTCATCCGATGGCGACAGCGATCGTCGGCAGGCTCAGTACTCGACGCGGTCGCGGCCGCAACGCTTGGCGCGGTAGAGCGCGGCGTCGGCGATGGCGACCAGCACGCTGCAGTCGACCTCGGGCGTCGCGACCTGGCTGGCGACGCCGACGCTGATGCTGAGCCAGGCTGAAGTCGCCGAGGCACGGTGCTCGATCTTGGCCGCACCGACGCTCTCTCGACAGCGTTCGGCCACCGCCTTTGCCGCCTCGAGCTCGCCGGCCGGCAGGAGCAGTGCGAACTCCTCGCCCCCGTAACGGGCGACGAGTTCGCCGCCCCGCCGCACCGACTCGCCGATCATGCGTGCCACCTGGCGCAGGCAGGCGTCGCCCGCCGGGTGGCCGTAGTGGTCGTTGTATTGCTTGAAGTGATCGATGTCGATCATCAGCAGGCCGACCGACTCGCCGCGGCGCGCCGCACGCAGCCACTCGGTCTTCAGCGTCTGGTCGAAGAAGCGGCGGTTGCCGACTTCGGTCAACGCGTCGGTGGTCGACAGGCGGGTCAGCTGCTCGTTGAGGCGGCTCATCTCCAGGGCGGTCGTCTTGCGCTCGGTGATGTCCTGGAAGGCGCCGATCAGGCGGACGACGCGGCCGTCCTCGATCACCGGTACGCCTTGCGCCCGCACCCACTTCGGGTTGCCGCGCGCGGTAACCAGCGGCAGCTCGAGATCCCACGCTGACCCGGAGGCGATCGCGGTCTCGACAGCGGCGCGAATCACCGGTTGCGCTTCGGCGGCATAGAAATCGACGGCGCCGTCGAGGCCGGGCACGAAGCCCGGTTCGACCTCGTGGATCGCGCAGACCTGGTCGCTCCATGCCACCTGCTGTGTCGTCAGGTCGAGCTCCCAGCCGCCGATGAGGGCGAGCTCGCCGGTCCGCCGCAGCATCTCCGCCGAGCGTTCGATCTGCGCCATGGCCTCCTTGCGCTGGGTGACGTCGATGTGGGTGCCGGCCATTCGCGCCGGTTTGCCGGATGCGTCGCGCTCGACAACCTTGCCACGCGTCAGCAACCAGATCCAATGGCCCGCCTGGTGGCGGATGCGGAACTCGCACTCGAGTGCCGCCATCTCGCCGTGCAGGTGCGCTTCGGCGGCCGCGAACAGACGGGCGCCGTCGCTGCGGTGGACGAGACGGCGCCAGTCACCGTCGCTCGCGGTGTCGTCGGTTCCGAATCCGATCTGGCGCCGCGCCACGTCGTTGAAGGTGAAGTGATCGGCCTTGACGTCCCAGTCCCAGAAGCCCAGCTCGGCGCCCTGCAGTGCCAGCGCCAGCTTCTCATCGGTCTGGCGCTGCGACTGGGCCGCACTGGCTTCGAGGGCAGCGAAGGAGCGCCGCCGCCACTGGCCTCGGTAGAGGCCGACCGCGGCGCCGCCGCTCAGGAGCAGGAAGAACAATGCGTAGGTGGTCGCCTGCTGACGCCACGGGGCGAATACCTCCGGCAAGGCCCGGCTGACGGCGATCACGAGCGGCTTGTCCATGTGCAGCGCAGCCGGTCGGAGATGGCGAAGCGCGGTCATGCGTGGCTCGATCTCGGCCGCGCCACCGGCGGCTCCCGACGCGGCCACCAGGCCGGCGACGACGACGGGCGTATCGAGCGGGTCGCCGTGCAAGCCACCGAGCTCGGCGGCGGCATGCTGCCAGTCGCCTTCCATGCGGGCGGCGTCGGGCGGCATGGTCACGAAGACGCGGCCTTCGTCGTGGCCGAGCGAGACCCACATGTCCGGTGCATAGAGCACCGAGCGCAGCAGCACCTCGAAGTACTCGGGTTCGAGCGCTGCCGCGACGGCGCCGGCGAAGACGCCGTTCGGGCCGGCAATCGAGCGCGCGAAGACCACCGTATAGCTGCCGAGCGAGGTCTTGTAGGGCGCTGCCACGTGCAGGGTCGAGGGGTTGTGGCCGGTGCGCGGGGCGCGGAAGTAGTCGCGATCGCCGAAGTCGCGGCCGAGCAGGCTGTCGACGCTGCTCGCCACGACGGTGCCGTCGGCGTCGAGCAGCACCATCGAGCGCACGCCGGGGATGGCATCGGTGAGCGCCTTCAGCCGCGTCGAGAGCAACGCCGAGACGCTGTAGACAGGCGTTGCCAGGTACTCGTCGCGCACGCTCGCCAGGGCCCGGTTCATGCCGTCGAGTTGCTGGCCGATGTTCTCGTCGACGACGCGGGCCTGGACGCGCAGGCGGTCGCGCTCGAGGGTGTCGACCGACTCGTGGGCGTTGTAGAGCGACCAGCCGATCATGGTGCCGACGAGCGCGAGGCCGAGCAGCAGCACGATCCACTCGGCGACGAACTGGCGCGCGAGGGCGGTCGCCCGCAATGGCGCGGTCGGCGCCATCCCCGCGGGCGATGCCGCGATCCGTGCGTCGGCGGCGAGAACGGCCGCAGCGCCAACGGGCGTCATCGGGGCGGGCTCGTGGCCACGGAGTGCCGCAACCGGGGCACGATGGAAGGGCGGTGCATGTCGGCTCTTCGGCAGATCGGCGCCGACATGAAGGTCGCCGCGCCGCCAGCGTGAACGAATGCGGTTTCGAGCGCTGGATGGAATTACAGTCGTCGTTCGATGCCTTCGCTCGCCGATGCTCCCTTCCATGCCGCTGCGGGCTCGACGTTCGCGCGCCTCAACGCCGCCCAGGCTCGCGCCGCCGGCTTCGGCATCGACCCCGGCAACGGCGAGCCGGGCGCGCCGCTGCTGGTGATCGCCGGCGCCGGCTCTGGCAAGACGCTGACGCTGGCGGCGCGGGTCGCTCGCCTGGTGCTCGCCGGCGCCGATCCGTCGCGCATCCTGATGCTGACCTTCTCGCGCCGGGCCGCACACGAGATGGAGTCGCGCGTCGGCCGTGTCCTGCACGAGGCGCTCGGCCTGGCCCCTTCGCAGGCCGCACCGCGGCTGCCGTGGTGCGGCACCTTCCACAGCATCGGCGCCCGAGTGCTGCGCCTCTACGCGGCCCGGATCGGCCTCGACGACGCTTTCACCGTCGACGACCGGGCCGATTCCGAGGACCTGATGCACCTGCTGCGCCAGCGCCTCGGTTCGGCGACCGGCGCCAGGCGGTTCCCGCAGAAGGGCACCTGCATGGCGATCTATTCACGCGTCGTCAATGCCCGTCTCGGCCTGGCCGAGGTGCTTGCCGTCACCTACCCCTGGTGCGCCGAGCACCACGACGCACTCAAGCGCCTGTTTGCCGGCTATGCCGCCGAGAAGCAGGCTCAGCGCGTGCTCGATTTCGACGACCTGCTGCTGTGGTGGGCCGCCGCGTTGGCCGAGCCTGCGCTCGGCGCCGAGATCGCCGGCCGCTTCGATCACGTGCTCGTCGACGAGTACCAGGACACCAATCGCGTCCAGGCCGAGATCGTGATGGCGCTGGCACCCGCCGGCCGCGGCCTCACCGTGGTCGGCGACGATGCCCAGTCGATCTACTCGTTCCGAGCCGCCGAGGTTCGCAACATCCTCGACTTCGCGGCGGGCTTCGAGCCGCCGGCGACGGTGCTCACCCTGGAGCAGAACTACCGCTCGACGCCACCGGTGCTGGCCGCCTCGAACGCCGTCATCGCGCTGGCCACCGAGCGTCACGCCAAGGCGCTCTGGAGCGCCGCGCCGGCAGCCGAGAAGCCCTCGCTCGTGTGGGTGGAAGACGAATCGGCGCAAGCCGGCTGGGTCGCCGAGCGGGTCCTGGCACTGCGCGAATCCGGGCTCTCGCTGAAGAGCCAGGCGGTGCTGTTCCGCAGTGCCCAGCACAGTGCTGCGCTGGAGCTCGAGCTGCAGCGCCGCAACATCCCGTTCGTCAAGTACGGCGGCCTCAAGTTTC
>JBDTCA010000437.1:0-2872 GCA_039923815.1 Caldimonas sp.
TCATGGGCAGTCGCTCGAAGGCGTTGTGGGATCGGTCAGGCGAAACGGAATGCAATGGCGCCGAGCCGGCCGTAATCGACGTGAAAGGTATCGCCTCGCGCCCCGGGAGTCGGCCGGGTGAACGAGCCGGCAAGGACGACGTCGCCGGCGTCGAGCTGCTCGCCGTAGGCAGCGATCTTGTTGGCGAGCCAGGCGACGCCGTTGGCGGGGTGGTTGAGCACCGCAGCGGCGAGGCCGGTCTCTTCGATGACGCCGTTCTTGTAGAGCATGGCGCCGGCCCAGCGCAGGTCGGTGTCGTGCGGCCGCACCGGCCGGCCACCGAGCACGATGCCGGCATTGGCGGCGAAGTCGGCGATGGTGTCGACGACCTTGCGCGGGGCTTTCGTCTCGCGATCGAACTGCTCGATGCGGGCATCGATGATCTCGACCGCCGGCGTCACGAGCTCGGTGGCCGCGAGCACGCCGGCGAGCGTGACGCCGGGGCCTCTCAAGGGTTTGCCGAGGATGAATGCGAGCTCGACCTCGACGCGTGGCGCGATGAAGCGGTCGAGGGGGATGTCGCCACCCGAATCGAAGAACATGTCGTCGAGCAGTGGCGCGAAGTCGGGCTCGTCGATCTGCGACGACCGTTGCATCGCCCGCGAGGTGAGGCCGATCTTGCGACCCTTGATCGTGCGGCCCTCGGCGAGCTTGAGGGCGACCCAGGCGCGCTGGATCGCGTAGCCGTCGGCGATCGTCATCTCGGGGTGGCGCTTCGAGAAGTGGCGCACCTGGATGCGGCGCTTCTCCGCGTCGTGCAATTCGGCGGCGAGGCGGGCGACGAGGTCGACGGCGAGCATCGGCTACTGCCCCGCGAACAGCGGGTGCAGATTGCTGTGCTTGGCGTCGAACGCCGGCACGCTCTCGTGGACCTGCACGGTGATGCCGATGGGCCGGCTGGCGAAGATGGCCTCGAAGTGATGCTGCACGACACCAAGCATGGCCTCTCCGGCCGCCTTCACGAGCACCGGGTCACGACCCGGCGCGATGTGCGCGACGGCGAACACGAAGGCGCGGTCGGCGCCACCGTCGGCCACGGAGAAATGATGTGCGGGATAGGCGAAGACGCGGGTGCCGCCGATCGGAAAGACGCGGCCGCCGGCAGGGTCGCGCTGCGCGACCAGGACTTCGGCGAGGGCATGGCACAGCGCGCCCATGTCGGCCTCCGGGTCGAGGTTGGCGGTGTACTGGACAACGACGTGAGGCATCTTTATTCCTACTGGATCGACATCGTGCCGACGGTGCAGCCAACCGAAAAGATCGGGATCGGCGCGTAGAAGCGGATCTCGCCACGGCCCCGCGCCGCCGCCGCGACGGCGAGGAACGTGCGGATCTCGAAGCCGCCCTGCCCGGCATCGCGATAGGTCGCTTCGTCGCCGTAGTCGACCGGCGACAGCATCGCCTCGCGGTCGTTTCGCGACCAGCGCTCGAGAAAGGCGCGATCCCACGGCTCGTTGACCTTGCCGGAGTCGGGGGTCGCCGGCCAGTGCGAGATGCCACCGGTGCCGACCAGCGCAATGCGCTCCGGGGCCGCGTCGCAGGCGCTCCGAAGCGCTTCGCCAAAGGCCCAGGCGCGCTTGAGCGGCGTCAGCGGCGGGCCCTGGCAGTTGATGTTGGCGGGGATCACGGGCAGATCGAAACGCGGCGTCAGGAAGTGCAGCGGCACCATGATGCCGTGATCGAACTTCCACTCCTCGGCGTAAGCCACGTCGACATCTTCCATGACGCGCTGGATCAGCCGCCTCGAGAGCGCCGCGTTGCCCGGCACCTTCGTCTTCGCGATGCCGAGCCACGTCGCATCTTCGATCGGGCCTTCGTAGGCGTCGGCCATGCCGATGGCGTAGGCCGGCATGTTGTCCATGAAGAAGTTCGCGAAGTGCTCGGCCGCGACGATGACGAGCGCGTCGGGCCGACTGGCGGCGAGCAACTCGCCCATCCTCGAGAACGCGGCGTGAAAGGCATCCTTCAATGCCGCATCAGCGAGGTGGGCACGGCCGGTGATGCCCGGCGCGTGGCTGCAGACGCCGGCGAAGACGAGGCTCATTCGATCGCCCTCATACGCCGGCGACCTTGTCGTCGGTCGACGTCGTCATCGCGTAGATGCCGGCGCGCACCGGGCCGTGGTCGCGCACGCCCTGCCGCATCGCCTCGATGTAGTCGGGCCACGGCATGCCGAGCAGCGCGGCGTAGTGCATGAGCAGCTGGCCGTTCGAGCCGAGCACGTAGAGCTTGCCGACGTCTCCGGACAGAACCGCGGCGCGCTCGTCGTCGTCGAGGTCGTAGTCGTCGAGCAGTGCCGGCAGGGCGTCGCGAAAGCGCTTCTGCACGGCCGCATCGCGGTTGAGGTGAAAGAGGAGCTTCTGGGTCGCGTACAGGCTCACGCCGCGCCCCACTTCGGTATGTGATGGGAGCCAAGCGAGACGCAGACGTTCTTCGGCTCGCAGAACACCTCGTAGCTCCAGGTGCCGCCTTCGCGGCCGGTGCCCGACGCCTTGGTGCCGCCGAACGGCTGCCGCAGGTCGCGCACGTTCTGGCTGTTGACGAAGCACATGCCCGCCTCGATGGCGGCGGCGACCCGATGGGCACGGCCGAGGTCGTTCGTCCACACGTAGCTGGACAGGCCGTAGGCAATGTCGTTGGCTTGCGCGATGGCGTCGGCCTCGTCGTCGAAGGCGATCAGGCAGGCGACCGGGCCGAAGATCTCTTCCTGGGCGATGCGCATGCGGTTGTCGACGTCGGCAAACACCGTCGGCAGGACGAAGTTGCCGTCGCGCATCGAGGCAGGGAGGTCGGGCGCGTCGAGGCCGCCGCACAGCATCGCCGCGCCCTCCTC
>JBDTCA010000438.1:0-2548 GCA_039923815.1 Caldimonas sp.
CAGATGCGTAGCCAGCCACTCGGTCACGCGGGTGGGCAAGGCGCCGATGTGGCCCGGCCATCGGCCGCCGGCGAAGCCGACGTGGCCACCGTGCCCGGGTTGCCACAAGGTGACATGCGGGCCGACCACGCCGGAGCGCGGCAAGGCATGGGCGGGCAGGAAAGGGTCGTTGCGTGCGTTGATCACCAGCGCCGGCATGCGGATGCGGTGCAGCTGTGGCCCTGCCGACGCGCGCGCGTAGTAATCGTCGGCGCTCGCAAAGCCGTGCAGCGGCGCGGTGAAGATGTCGTCGAACTCGCGCAGGTCGCGGGCCGCGCGCATGCGGGCCGCGTTGAAAAGGCCGGGGTGCTGAGCCAGCTTGACGAAGGCCTTCTTCGTCATGGTGCGCATGAACATGCGCGTGTAGACCTGCCGGCCGAATCCACGACCGATGGCGTCGGCGCCAGCGGCGAGATCGAGTGGCGCCGAGATGGCGGCGAGCGCGCGCAGTTCATGCGCCGCCGCCAGACCGGCCTCCTCGGCATGGCGCAGCAAGGCGTTGCCGCCGAGCGAGGCGCCGACGGCGACCATCGGCCCGTCGTGCAGTGCGCGCAAGCGTGCAAGCATCCAGGCGATCTCCACATGGTCACCCGAGTGGTACGCCCGTGGCGCGAGGTTGATCTCCCCCGAGCAGCCGCGGAAGTGCGGGATGGCGAAGCGCCAGCCGCGCCGCGCCGCCTCAGCCGCGAAAGCCTGCGCGTAGTGGCTGGCCGACGACCCTTCGAGGCCGTGGAAGAGCACCAGCAGCGGCGCAGTGCGGTCCGTGCCGAGCCAGTCGACGTCGACGAAGTCGGCGTCGGGCGTGACCCAGCGCTCGCGCCGAAAGCTCGGAGCCGCGCCATCGAAGCGGCGGCTGAAGAACACCGGCCAGATCGTCTGGGCGTGGCCGCCGGGCAGCCAGCGCGGCGAGCGGAAGTCGTCCATTCGTGCGCGTTCAGTGCAGGGTCGATGCGGTCTCGGCGATGTCGTGGATCTCGGTCGAGCTGCCCGGGCTGGCGTGATGCGCAACCAGGCGCCAGCCCTGAGCCGACTTCAGGTAGACGTTGGTGGCCACCACCCAGGCGAACTGCTCGCCCGCGTCGGTCATGACGCGGATGCGCTCGACGACGCTGTGCACCGAGGTCGAGTGCGACTCGAGCCGGCGCACCTTGTGCGGCTCGACGGCGATGCTGCCTTGCGCGAACATGCCCTCGAAGGCGGCGCGGATCGCCGCCGCGCCGACCAGTCGGGTGCCGCCCGGATGCACGCACGTGATCTCGTCGTCGTCTGACCAGACGACCATGAGTCGCTCGAGATCGCCGCCTCGCATGGCGGCATAGAGCTCGTGCTCGATCTCGTCGGGCGTCGCGGACGTGGGGGCGGGCGGCTTGGTACGGGCCATAGTGCTTGGGTTAACCTTCCGGGCGCTGGAAT
Organism: Caldimonas sp.; assembly: GCA_039923815.1. GTDB lineage: Bacteria > Pseudomonadota > Gammaproteobacteria > Burkholderiales > Burkholderiaceae_C > Schlegelella_A. The sequence goes on from JBDTCA010000438.1 coordinate 1,453, forward strand.
TGTAGGAAGGCCGGCACATTCATTCATGGCAAGAACCCTCAGCGAATGGTCGGAGCGAAGCCTCGATCTGTCGCGCCTGCTGGCGCGATCCAGCCTCGGTGATCGTGTGGCATTCGCCACGCTATACGAGCGCACCAGTCCGCATCTGTTCGCGGTCGTGTTGCGTATCAACCGGGACAAGGCGCAGGCCGAAGACATCCTTCAGGAGGTCTATGTCAATGTCTGGCGGGCCGCGAGCAGTTTCGATGCGGCGCAGAGTCAACCCCTCACCTGGCTGACGAGCATTGCCCGAAACCGCGCCATCGACAGCCTGCGCCGCGTGGCGACGCAGCCGAAATTGCGCAGCCTCGGCCCGGCGGGCGATGGCAGCGACCGTGAGGATGAAAGCGTGTACGACACCATCGCCGACAGCGCGCCCGGACCGCTCGACCTGCTGAGCCGGGCCGCCGACGCCCGCTCGCTGGCCGTGTGCATGGACCGGCTCTCTGCGTTGCAGCGCCAGAGCGTGGCGCTCGCCTTCTACCAGGGCCTCAGCCATGCCGAGGTCGCCGAGCAGCTGCGTCAACCGCTCGGTACCGTGAAGTCGTGGGTACGGCGCGCCTTGATGACGTTGAAATCGTGCCTGCAGGGTGCCGTGCAACACGACAGCGCCACGAGCGACTGACGCTCGCGGACGACCATGGACTACAGCCGCTTCGAACTCGCCGATGCACTCGCTGCCGACTACGCGATTGGCACGTTGCGTGGCGCGGCCCGCCGGCGCTTCGAGTCACTGTTGCCTGCGCACCCGACCCTGCGCGAAGCCACTCGCGAGTGGAACGAGCGGCTGATGCCATTGACGGCGTCGATCGTCCCCCTGCAGCCTTCGGGCGACGTGTGGCGCGGTGTCTCGAATCGCATCGGCGCGGGCAACGGACCGCAGGCCACGGCCGCATCCGGTGCATGGCGGCGCCTCTCCTTGTGGCGCGGCCTGACGGCGTTCGCGAGCGTCGCCGCCATCGGCTTCGCGGCCTTGCTCGCCAACCCCGGCGCTTCGCCACCTCCGATCGTCGTCGTCCTTGCACCGACAGGCGCAGCCGCGAGCGGTACGCAGGGC
>JBDTCA010000439.1:0-4176 GCA_039923815.1 Caldimonas sp.
CCGTCGTGGGTGTCGAAACTGTGCTCGCTGCACGCACGCGGCGTCGTGCCGGCGCTCACCGTATCTCCTCGAGGCCGGCCCGAACCCGGTTGACAACCGTGATCGCGGTCAACGCCACCGCCAGCGGAATCGACACGCCGAGCCAGGCCGGCAGGGGCTGCAGGAACGCGACGGCCAGGCCGAGGGCGCCGAACAGGACGGCGCGGTCGCTCTTGCCGAACGGCCCGTCGTAGCGTCGCGACGCACCCACCGTCTGGCCGAGCACGCCCGCCATCTCCGACAGCGCCGCGGCGAGCACCAGGGCACCGATCCACAGCGGATCGAAGCCGGTCAGTGCCGCGAACGGCAGGTAGAGCGCGGCATCGGCGATGACGTCGGTGAGCTCGTTGAGATACGCACCGAGCGCGGATCGCTGGCCGAAGTCGCGCGCCAGCATGCCGTCGAGCGCATTCAGCGCCATGCGCAAGAACAGCCACAGCGGCAGCAGCGCGAAAGCGGCGTTGGGCAGTGGCGCCAGATACAGCGCCAGGCCGAGACAGACCGACACCGCGCACGCGAATACGGTGACCTGGTTTGCCGTCACGCCGCAGCGATGCAGCAGGACGGCGGCGGGCGACAGCCAGCGCTGGAACGCCGGCTTCAAACGATAGATCGACATCGGCGCCATGGCGGCGGACGATAGCAGCGCCATCGCGGCTCACGCCGCGGCGAAGACGTCGCGGCACCCGGTACGCCAGCCCGCCAGCGCGCCCAGCGGCCCTGAGCGATTTCGTCGGCGTCGTTCACCGGCCTTCATCGATCGCCTGACAATCGCGCCATGTTCTCGCCCTCGCAAGCCGACGTGCGCGGCTTCTTCGTCGAGTCGGGCCAGAAGCGCGCCGGCGGCCTGCCTTTGACGCCGCTCGAGACGATCGCCGCCGACTGGATCGACGCCCATCCGGAATACGCCACCGACCTGGCCGACGCCGATCGTGCCCGCAGCGCCGGCGACGGCGCCGACGCCGCCCGCGAGAACCCGTTCCTGCATCTCTCGATGCACCTGTCGATCAGCGAGCAGATCTCGATCGACCAGCCCGTCGGCATCCGCGCCGCCTTCCTGCAGCTGGCGAAGCGACTCGGCTCGCAGCACGCGGCCCAGCACGAGGTCATGGAGTGCCTGGGGCGGATGCTCTGGGAATCGCAGCGCAGCGGCCGCGCGCCCGACGGCGAGGCCTACGTCGACTGCGTGCGCCGGCGGGTCGGATGACAGGTCGGCTGCCGGCACTGCATGGCGCCGCGACGGCGTTGCTCGCGGCCGTGCTGTTCGGTGCCAGCACGCCGCTGGTGCAACGCTTCGGCGCCGGCCTCGGCCCGTTCACGACGGCGGCATTGCTGTACGCCGGCGCCGCTGCCATCGGCCTGCTGTTGCGGCGGCCGGTGGAGCGCGAGGCGCAGGTCGTGCGCGCCGACGTGCCGCGGCTGCTCGCCGTGGCGGCCTGCGGCGCCGTCGTCGGCCCGGTGGCGCTCGCCTGGGGCTTGCAGCGCACGAGCGCGACCAGCGCCTCGCTGCTGCTGACGCTCGAGGTCGTGTTCACGGCTGTGCTCGCCTGGCTCGTCCACCGCGACGCCGTCGATCGCCGCGTCGCCGCCGCGATGGCGCTGCTCGTCGTCGGCGCCGGGCTGCTCGTCGCCGATCCGTCGCGCGCGTCTGTCGGTCATCTCGCCGGCGTCGCCGCGGTGGCGCTCGCGACGCTGGCCTGGTCGGTCGACAACGTCCTCTCGCGGCCGCTCGCGGACCGCGACCCCGGCCAGGTCGTGATGTGGAAGGCGGCGCTCGGCACGATCGCGGCGGCCGCCATCGCCATGGCGATCGGCGAACCGGTCCCCCATGCCGGCGCGGCGCTCGGGCTGGTCGGCGTCGGCGCCACCGGCTATGGCCTCAGCCTGCGCTTCTATCTGCTCGCGCAGCGCGCCTTCGGAGCCGCGCGAACGAGCTCGGTGTTCGCGTTCGCGCCCTTCATCGGCGCTGCGGTGGCGATCGCACTCGGCGAGCGGTCGGCCGATGCCTTCATGATCGCCGGCGGCGCCGCGATGCTCGCCGGCGTGGTGCTGCATCTCTCGGAGTCGCACGGTCACGACCATGACCACCCGGCCCTGTCGCACGAGCACGCTCACGATCACGACGATGGCCATCACGATCACCAGCACGAGCCGGTGCCGTCGGGCTCACACAGCCATTGGCATGAACATCGACCGAACCGCCACTCGCACGCGCATGTGCCGGACGCCCATCACGTCCACACGCACTGAACGCCGACGTCAGGCCGTCTTCAGGGCCGGGCGGCCTGACGTTCCGTGCGGGCAGCCTGCCAGACTTCACGGGCCGCACCCGCATTGAGCAGCCCGATCGCCACCCCGACGATCAGGTCCGGCCAGGCCGAGGGCGCCACCAGCGTGAACACGCCGGCGCCGATGATCGCGACGTTGGCGAAGACGTCGTTCCGCGCCGACAGGAACGCGGCCTTGCCCAGACTGCCGGCCTGTTCGCGAATTCGCACGAGCATCACCGCGCAGGTGAAATTGACGGCCAGTGCGCCGAGCCCGGTCAGCGACAACAGGGTCGCGTCGGGGGCGGTCGGCACCGCGAACTTGTGCCACGCCATGGCGATGGTCGCCAGGCCGGGAACGAGCAGCACCAGCGCCAGAACCGAGCCCAGATCGGCACGTCGGCGCGCCGACCAGCCGAGCGCCATGGCGATGAGCACGTTGATCGCAGCGTCTTCGAGGAAGTCGATGCTGTCGGCGAACAGCGCCACCGAACCGATCGCGAGGGCGACGCCGAACTCGACGCCGAAATAGGCGAGGTTGAGGAGCGCGACGGCGATCACGGTCCGGCGCATGCCGTCGCCTCCCTGAACGGATCTAGGCGCCAGGCTGGCTCTCCAGAAAGGACTCGATCCGCGCGTTGACGACCGCGGCATGGGTGACCGGGCCCATGTGGCCCAGTCCCGCGAGCGACGAGACCACGATGCCGGGGACGAGCCGGGTCAACGCCTCGACGACCGCCAGCGCGCTTTGCGGCGAGCGGTCGCCATGCAGGAGGACGGTCGGCATGTCGAGGCGGGCGAAGCTCTCGGCAGCCGCATCCTCACCGAACAAGGCGTCGCGCCACGCGGCGACGTTGCGCATCGACGCCGCGATCGCGGGCTTCTTCGCCGCCGGCGTCGCCGTCCACGCGCCGGCGCCCATCCAGAAGTCGATGAAGCGCTCGGCGGCGTCATCGCTGTCGCCGCGCCCCACGGCCTGCGCCGCGTCCGACGCGGCGTGCCAGATGCCGGCTGCAGGCGAAGCGCTCGGTGCGCCGGCAGCGACGAGATGAAACAGGGTGGGCTCGTAGAGACACAGCGACCGCACCCGGCCCGGGCAGGCCGACGCCAGCTTCACCGCCACCGCGCCGCCGTACGAATGCCCGACGAGATGAAAGCGATCGCCCGCACGCTCGATCACCGTCGCCAGCAGCGCCACCTCGTCGTCGAGCCGGACCTGCCGCGTACCCTGCCACTCCGGACTCTTGCCTGCGCCGTAGCCGTCGACCGCAAGAACGCGAAACCGATCGGCCAGCAGGCTGGTCAGCGCCCGCCACTGGCCCGACGTGCTGGCGTTGGAGTGCAGGCACAGCACGGCCGGCCCGTCACCGGCCTCCACGACGTGCGGAACCGCAGCGCTCATGCCGCCTCAGTTGCCGACCAGGCCCTGGCGGATGGCGTAGACCGTCATCTCCGAGTTGTTCGTGAGGCCGAGCTTTTCGAGCACGCGCGCGCGGTAGACGCTCACCGTCTTCGGGCTCAGCGTCAGCTCCTCGGCGATGTCGGAGAGGCGCTTGCCGGACGCGATCATGACCAGCGTCTGCATCTCGCGATCGGAGAGCTTGTCGTGGGCGTTCTCGCTGCTCGGCGAGGTCAGGCTCTCGACCAGCATCTGGGCGATCTCGGGCGTCACGTACTTGCGGCCCTGCGCCACCGTGCGCACGGCGCTGACGATGAGCGCCGGGTCGCCGCCCTTGTTGACGTAGCCGAACGCGCCGGCACGCAGGGCCCGGATCGCGTACTGGTCCTCGGGGTACATCGAGACCACCAGCACGCGCATCGTCGTGCCTTCGTCTTTCAGCGCATGCAGCACGTCGAGGCCGCTGCGACC
>JBDTCA010000440.1:0-5545 GCA_039923815.1 Caldimonas sp.
GAAATCGAGGTAGTCGCGATTCCAGTTGCGCATGTACTGCATCGTCTCGGGCAGGTGGTGCTGGAAGACGCAGTTGTTGGCGGCGTACATCTCCCACTGCTTCGGGTTGGGTGCGCCGCGCAGGTGCTCGGTGCCGTCATGGCCGCGCCAGCCCATCAGGAAGCCGACGCCGGGTTGCGACTCGAAGTTGACGACGAAATCCGGATAGTCCTTGAACTTGCGCTTGCCCTCGGCGGTCGTGAACGCCGGCAGCTTCAGGCGGGATCCCAGCTCGACAAGCACCTCCTGGAACGGCTTGCATTCGCCCGTGGGCGGCACGACAGGGACACGCACCGAGTCGCACGGGCCTTCGAACTCGGAGATCGGCCGGTCGAGCATGCTCATCACGTCGTGGCGCTCGAGGTACGTCGTGTCGGGGAGCACGAGGTCGGCGAAGGCGACCATCTCGCTCTGGAAGGCATCGCAGACAACGAGGAACGGAATCTGGAAGTCGCCGTCGGCATTCTTCAGGTTCAGCATCTCGCGAACGGCCATCGTGTTCATGGTCGAGTTCCACGCCATGTTGGCCATGAAGATCATCAGCGTGTCGATCCGATACGGATCGGCGCGCGAGGCGTTGGTGATCACGGTGTGCATGAGGCCGTGCGCCGACAGCGGGTTCTCCCACGAGAACGCATGGTCGATTCGCATCGGGGTGCCATCGGCGCAGAGCGCGAGCTCGTCGGGACTGGCAGGAAAGCCGAGCGGTGCGGCATTGAGTGGTGTGTTCGGCTTCAGCAGCTCCGGAGAGTTGAAGGCCCGGAAGTTCGGGACGATCTGGCGCGGATACGGCGCCTTGTGGCGAAAGCCGCCGGGCGCGTCGATCGTGCCGAGCACGCTCATCAGCACCGCGAGGGCACGAATGGTCTGAAAGCCGTTGGAGTGGGCAGCGAGCCCGCGCATGGCGTGAAAGGCAACCGGCCGCGCCGAGGTGGTCGCGTGCTTCTTGCCCCACGCGTCGGTCCACGGGATCGGCAGCTCGAAAGCCTGCTTCAACGCCGTCTCGCCCATCTCGCGCGCCAGCTTGCGAATGCGCTCCGCAGGAATGCCGGTGATCGCTGCGGCCCAGTCCGGCGTGCACGGCGCCACGCGTTCCTTCAGCAACTGGAACGACGGCGCCACCTGCCGGCCGTCGGCCAGCGTGTAGCGGCCTTCGAGCGCAGGATCCCGCCCCTCGGCGATGCCTTCGGGGTAGGCGGAGACGATCTCGCCCGACACGGTGTCGTAGACGAGCTTGTTGTGCGGCTCGCGACCGTCGCCCGGCGGGCCCTTGGCCGGATCGGGGTCGTGGGCGAACATGCCTTCGCGGTCGCAGCCGGTGTCGAGCAGGACCAGTTGCGGTGCGTTGGTGAAGCGTTTCAGGAAGGGCCGGTCGATCAGGTCGTCGGCGATCAGAACGTGGAGCAACGCCATGAACAGGGCGCCGTCGGTGCCCGGCTTGATCGGTATCCACTCATCGGCGATCGCCGAGTAGCCCGTGCGCACCGGGTTGATCGAGATGAAGCGACCGCCCGCGCGCTTGAATTTGCCGAGCGCCATCTTGAGCGGATTCGAGTGATGGTCCTCGGCGGTGCCGATCATCACGAAGAGCTTGGCGCGATCAAGGTCCGGGCCGCCGAACTCCCAGAAGCTGCCGCCGATCGTGTAGATCATCCCGGCCGCCATGTTCACCGAGCAGAAGCCACCGTGCGCCGCGTAGTTCGGCGTGCCGAAGTTCTTGGCGAACAGGCCGGTCAGGGCCTGCATCTGGTCGCGGCCGGTGAAGAAGGCGAATCGCTTCGGATCCGTCGCACGGATATGCGCGAGCCGGTCTTCGAGGATCTGGAACGCCCGCTCCCAGGAGATCGGCTCGAAGTCGCCCGCGCCACGGTCGCTGCCAGGCTTGCGCAGCAGCGGCTGCGTCAGCCGCGCCGGCGACACCTGCTTCATGATCCCGGACGCGCCCTTGGCGCAGATCACGCCCTTGTTGAGGGGATGCGCGGGATTGCCGTCGATGTAGCGGAGTTCGCCGTCACGCAGATGCACGCGTATGCCGCAGCGGCATGCACACATGTAGCAGGTGGTCGTCTTGACCTCGGTGGTGGCGCCGGGCGCTGGCGAGGCGATCGGATCGTGGATCGGTGCGCGCGAGAAGAGTTTCCACATGCGAAGCGATCCTATCGACCGGGCCGTAATCCGAAAAGCCGGTAATCTCGGTCACCGTGACCGATAAAACAGATCAGCGCCTGCACTTGTCCCTGGCCCGGCTGGAGGTGTTCGTGGCCACCGCGCGGGCGGGTTCGACCCGTGCCGCCGCCGGCCTGGTGGCGCGCTCGCAGTCGGCCGCCAGTGCGTCGCTCGGCGAGCTCGAGCTGGCGTTCGGCGTGCCCCTGTTCGACCGCGTCGGTCGTCGTCTCGCACTCAACGAGCAGGGCCGTGCGCTCCTGCCGGGCGCGGTCCAGTTGCTCGACGAGGCCGCACGACTGGAGGCGAGCTTCAGCAAGGTGTCGCCGGCGCCGCTGCGCATGGCGGCCAGCTTCACCGTCGGCGAGTACCTCCTGCCCGATCTCGTTGCCGCATGGCAACCGGATCATCAGCGCCCGCCGGTGCGGCTCGAGATCGGCAACAGCACCGAAGTGGCGCGCGCCGTGCTCGCCTTCGACGTCGACATCGGCTTCGTCGAGGGCGCCGTGCACGACGCCGCCCTGCGCGTGCGACGCTGGCGCAGCGACGAGCTGGTCATCGTCGCTGCGCCGCGCCATCCGCTGGTGCGCGCGACGGCAAGCACCCGGCAGCTCGCGCAGGAAGCGTGGGTGCTGCGCGAGCGTGGCTCAGGTACGCGCGAAGCTGCAGACCGCTGGCTCGCCACGCGGCTGGCGCCGATGCGCGTCGAATTCGAGCTCGGCAGCACCGAAGCGATCAAGCGCATCGTCGGCGCCGGGTTGGGTCTCGGCTGCCTGTCGCGCCTGGCGGTCGGTGAGGCCATGGCCAGTGGAAAGCTCGTCGAGGTGAAGACGAGGTTGCCGCGCGCAATCCGCATGCTCTCGATCGTCGTGCATCGCGAGCGTCGGCTCGGGCCCGTCGCAGAGGCCTTCGTCGACCACTGCCTGGCGTCGGCTCACGACGCGACGCGTCGGGTCAGCCGGAAGTAGATCGCGCGGCCGCCGGCGCTCAGCGTTCGGCGACTGTCCTGGATGGGCCGGGTTTCGCAGGTGCGGTCGCCTTGGCAACCGCAGCGCCGTTGCTTCCTTCGACCGGCAGCCGCTTCTCGCGCCACTCGGGCATCCCGCCCCGGAACCAGTACACCTTCGTGTGGCCGGCCTTCACTGCCGCCCGCGACGCCTTGTAGGACTTCCAGCACTCGGGCCCGTTGCAGAAGAAGACGACCGGCCTGGACTTGTCGAGCTTCAGGCCGGCCAGCGCCGAGAAGTCGTCTTTGCTGGCGTCGAAGTTGATCTCCTTCAGGCTCTTCTCGACATAGGGGGCAAGCACCGCGCCGCGGATGTGCTCGTTGTCGTACTCCTTCTGCGACCGCGTGTCGACGAACGTGACGTCCTGCTTGACGAGGTTGGCCACCGTTTCGGCGCTGACCCGCGTGACACCCTGGATCGCGTCGGGCGTGGTGATGCCGAGCGAGGCCACGTAGGTGAACTGCTTGGCGGCTTCGGCCGAGGCGAGCCGGAAGCGACCCAGGCCGGCGATGGCGCTGTCGGGCGAATTGATCCATTCCGTCAGACGCCCGCACTCGGTCGCGCACCAGTCCTTGCGCGCCACGATGTTGAGCCCGCTCGGCACCGGCCGGCTCGTCTTCAGGATGCGCGCCTGGCCCGGATTTGCTGCGATCCATTCCTTGGCCTCGGTCTCGCTCGCGACCGTGACATCGGCCATCTTGAACATCAGCGCCACGAGCCCGCCACCGCTGGTGTTGCCGTACGTCACCTTCGAGAACTGGTTCAAGGTCATGCCGGACTCGACGATCAGGCCCTTGGCCACGTAGCTGCGAAGGGAATCCTGCTGAGGCAGATAGAGGCGCTGGTGGGCGAGCTTGCTCATCTCGTCGATGTCGTTGCGAGCGACGAGTGCGTAGGCTTGCACCTGGCCGCTGGAGCCGATCAGCTGATACGCATGCAGGATCGCCGAGGCGGTGACGTGAGCGGGCGCGATGATGATTTCGTTCTCGACGGTGCGGCTGGCCCGCATCGCCTCGGCCATCACGCCGATCTGGTTGATGGTCGCGCGGGCGCCCATGGCCCGCGTCATCGACTGGGCCGGCGCCACCGACGCGGTGGCGCCCATGTCGTTCTTGAGGTCCGAAGGGTCGATGCCCATCAGCACGTGCAGTTCCGCGGCATGTGCAGTCAGACCGGTGGCGCAAAGCACGAACGTCGACAGGACCTTGAACATGGCACTCATGAGCGAAGACGATGTCATGGCCTGACTCCTGATGTCCCTGGGGCAAAGGGTTTACGAGCTTAAACGTTGCCGTCCCGGCCTTGTGGGCTAATCGCCGCGCGGCAATAACACAAAGTCACGAGACCGGCCGCGGCGTTGCGATTCACCCTGGCGGCAGCTCCACCAACCGGCCCTGGGCGATGCGCAGCGTGCGGTCGCAGCGCCGGGCCAGCGTCTCGTCGTGGGTGACCAGCACGAAGGCCATGCGGCGGTGCCGCGTCAGGTCGAGCATGAGTGCAAAGACGGCGTCGGCGGTGCCGCGATCGAGGTTGCCGGTGGGCTCGTCGGCGAGCACGCAGTCGGGTGCGCCGACGATCGAGCGCGCGATCGCGACGCGCTGGCGCTCGCCCCCCGACAGCTGCGATGGCCGGTGCGCCAGGCGCTCGCCCAGGCCGACCTGGCGCAGAACGACCGCCGCGATCTCGCGCGCTTCGGCGGTGGCGATGCGGCGCACGCGCAGCGGCATGGCCACGTTGTCGAGCGCGGTGAACTCGGGCAGCAGGTGATGGAACTGGTAGACGAAGCCGAGATGGCGGTTTCGCCACGCGCCCTGCTCGGTGGCGTCCAGCGTCGTGAAGTCGCGGCCGCAGAGCAGCACCTTGCCCTGGGTCGGTGCCTCGAGGCCGCCGAGCAGGTGCAGCAGCGTGCTCTTGCCCGATCCCGACGCGCCCACGACGGCCAGGGTTTCGCCACGGCGAACCTGAAGATCGACGCCCTGCAGCACCTGGACGTCGAGCCGCTCGGCGCCACTGCCTTCGACGAAGCGCTTGTGCAGATCGGTCGCGACGATGACGTCGTCAGCGGCGGCGGGGTCGTGGTCGATTTGCATCGCACCGGCAGCGTCGTTCATCTCACTCATAGCGCAGGGCCTCGGCCGGTTGCAGGCGGCTGGCGCGCCAGCTCGGGTACAGCGTGGCCACGAAGGCGAGCACCAGCGAGATCACGACAATGGGCACGATGTCGCCCTGCTGCGGATCGCTCGGCATCCTGCTGATGAGATACACGCTGCTCGGCAAGAAGCTCACGTGCAGCACGCTCTCGATCGCCGGCACGATGACGTCGATGTTGAACGCCA
>JBDTCA010000441.1:0-6588 GCA_039923815.1 Caldimonas sp.
GGCCGCCTCTCGACCGCGGTGACGACGGGCCACGGCAGCACCGCCGATGCCGTCACGCGGGTCGCCGCAGAGCGCGACACGTCGGTCGTGCGGCTGCGTCGCCAGCTCGGTGGCGACCTCGAGAACATCGTCGCCAAGGCCTTGCGCAAGGTGCCCGGCGAGCGCTACGCGACCGTCGACGCATTCAGCGAAGACCTGCGCTGCTGGGCCGCCAGCGAGCCGGTCAGCGCCCGCCCCGATTCGCTGGCGTATCGCACGTCGCGCTTCGTGGCCCGCCACCGTGGCGCCGTCGCCGCCGGGGCGCTGACGATGGTCGCGATCGCTGCCGGCGTCGTCGGCACGGTCTGGCAGGCGAATCGTGCCGAACAGGCAGCGCGACAGGCCCAGGTCGAACGCGACGGCGCGCTGGCCGATCTCGCCTACGCCGGCGCCGCCCGTGACCTGCTCGGCTTTCTTGTCAGCCAGGGAAATCAGAAGGCGCTGACGGCGACCGAACTGCTCGGCCGCGCCGAGGAGCTCGCCGGCCAGCAGTACGCCGACGACGCCCTGACCCGCGGCCGCCTGCAGCTGCTGCTCGGCATCGAATACGGCAACGTCCAGGAGTTCGCGAAGTCGAAGGCGGTGCTGATGCGGGCGCAGGCCGCCGCGGTCAGCGCCAGCAGCGTGCAGCTGCTCGGCAACGTCGACTGCCTGCTCGCGGCCACGCTCGGCGACCAGAACGAGACGCAGCCGGCACTGGTGCTGTTCGACGACGCCATCGGTCGACTCCGCGCGCAGGCCGACCCGTCCGGTTCGGTGCTCGCCGCCTGCCTGCACATGCGGGCCGACCTGCACGCCCGCATGGGCCGTTCTGAGGCGATGCTGGCCGACGGCCAGGCGGCGCTGGCGCTGCTCGGCACGCCGCGTCCCGACCAGCGCGTGCTGGCCAACTCGATCCGCATCGTCATCGCCGAGGCCTACGGCCGGCTCGGCCGCACGGCGGAGGGGATCGCCGCCTACGAAAGCTCGCTCGCCGATCTCGCCGGCATGGGCCGCCAGCAGAGCGCCCGCACGGTCGTGCGCCTCAACAATTTCAGTCGCATGCTGTACGCGGCCGGGTTGCCTCGGCGCGCCGAGGCGATGGCGGCCCGCGGCCTCGAGATGTCGCGTGGCGATTCGGTCGTCAACGAGCTCGATGCCATCCTCGAAGGCAACCGGTCGCGGGCCCTGCTCGAGCTCGGCCGCGCTGCCGAGGCGAAGGTGGCGGCGGAGGGCGCGCTCGCTGCGGCACTGCAGCGAAAAGACGTGCGCTGGGCCGGTACCTTCGCGCTCTACGGCGCGCCGGCCGCATGCGCGGTGGGCGACCTCGATCGCTGCGCCGGCCTGCTCGCCATCGCCCGCGAGAAGCTGCAGGCGACGCTGCCGCCGAAGCACTCGACGTTCGGCTCGATCGAGCTGGCGGCGGCGCAGCTCTCGGCGGCGCGGCACGACGATGCGACGGCGCGCACCGAGCTCGGTCGTGCCATCGCGCTCTTCGACGCCGCACCCGACAAGAGCCCGTTCCGCGTCCGCGCCCTGACGCTGCTCTCGAAGCACGAGCGGCGCGCCGGCGACGTCGCCGCGGCCGAGGGCCACGCCACCGCGGCCATCACGCAGGCGCGCGAGCTGGCCCGCGGCCTCGCCGGCAGCGAATGGCTCGGCAGCGCCCTCGCAGCGCAGGCGGCAGCGCTGGCTGCTCGCGGCGACAAGGCGGGCGCACGCGCGGCGCTCGTCGAGGCCGTCGCGCAGCTGCAGGCGGCCGTCGGCGACGACGCGCCGGTCACGCGGGAAGCGAAGGCGGCGCTCGACGGCGCCTGACGCCAGCTTGGGCGCGGCGCTGCTCGCCGCCATCGCCGAGCCGTTCACGTTCCAGTTAGTACGCCACACCGGCTCGCTGTTCGGCTGGGTCTCGTTCCTGACCAGTCGCCGCACTTGGGGCAGGCAGACTCGATTCGGGCTCGACGCCGACGACGCCTGAAGGGCATCGCGGCGCCGAACCGCCGACTCACTTACGCCGGCTGGCCCGGCTGGCCGGCAGCACGGCCGATCATGGCCGCGCACACGGCCGAGACGACACCGGCGAAGACCACGTACATGCAGATCTGCCATGGCTCGCCGCCGCCCGACCTGAGCAGCGCCGTGGCGATGATCGGCGTGATGCCCGAGGCGAAGATGCCGGAGAACTGGTACACGAACGAGATGCCGGTGTAGCGCACCTTGGCGTCGAAGAGGTCGCAGAAGAGGGCCGCCTCGGGGCCATAGACGGCCGGATAGATGAAGCCGAAAGGCACCACGATCGCCAGCCAGACGAGAAAGACGTTGCCGCCACTGTGGGTCATGACCCAGAAGGCCGGGAAGGCTGCGATTGCCAGTGCGATCGAACCCCACATGTAGACCTTGGGCCGGCCGAATCGATCGGAAAGCTTGCCGAAGAACGGGATCGTGAAGATCATGACCAGCGCCGCGGCCATCACGCCGAGGAGCGCCTGCGTGCGGCTGATCTTCACAACCGAGACGAGGTAGCCGATCGCGAACACCGCGAAGATGTTGAAGAACACGCCGTCGATGTAGCGCGCACCCATGCCCTTGAGCACGTTGCCCGGGTAGCGGCGGATCATGTCCATGAACGGGATCGCGAGCGCGGCGTTCTTCGCCTTGATGGCCGCGAACTCGGGTGTTTCCTGCACGTTGAGGCGGATGTACATGCCGACCAGCACCATCACGCCGGAGATCAGGAAGGCGATGCGCCAGCCCCAGGCCAGGAACTGTTCGTCGGTAAGCAGCGAGGAGAGCAGGGCGACGACGCCTGAGGCCAGGCACAAGCCGATGGCCAGGCCGATCTGCGGCAGCGACGCGTAGAAGCCGCGCTTTTCCTTCGGCGCGTATTCGTAGGCCATCAGCACCGCACCGCCCCATTCGCCGCCGAGGCCGATGCCCTGCAGGATGCGCAGGAAGAGCAGCAGCAGCGGCGCCGCCACGCCGATCTGCGCGTAGGTCGGCACGAGGCCGATCAGGAACGTGGCCACGCCCATGATCATCAACGTGATGATGAGCATCGTCTTGCGACCGATGCGGTCGCCGAAGTGACCGAAGATGACGCCGCCGAGCGGCCGCGTCACGAAGCCGACCGCGAAGGTGGTGTAGGCGAGCAGCGTCGACACCACGGGGTCGCTGCCCGGAAAGTAGAGCTTGTTGAAGACGATGCCCGCGACGACCCCGTAGAGGAAGAAGTCGTACCACTCGATGGTGGCGCCGACCAGCGCCGAGAGGACGACGCGGCGAATGGTCTTCTCGTCGCGAACGTCAGGACTGGCCAGTGTGCTGCTCATCGTCTTCTCCCGTGGGGTTGCTGTCGTGGGTCATGAGGCGCTCTGTCGGCGCCCGTCTTCCCGGATCATGTCGGCGGCCTTCTCGGCCATCATCACGGCCGGTGCGTTGGTGTTGCCGGAAACCAGCGTCGGCATCGCCGAGCAGTCGACGACGCGCAGGCCCTGGACGCCGCGCACACGCAGTCGATCGTCGAGTACGGCGGCCGCGTCGGCACCCATGCGGCAGGTGCCGGTGGGATGGAAAATGGTGGCGCCGTGGTCACGGCAGTATTCGAGCAACTCGGCGTCGCTGGCGGCGCCCGGGCCGGGCTTGAACTCGCGGGCGACGAAGGGCCGCATCGCCTTCGACGCGGCGATGGCGCGTGCCGCACGGACCCCGGCCACGGTGGTGCGGCGGTCCAGGTCGGTGGCGAGGTAGTTGGCCTGCATCGCTGGCGCCTCGAACGGGTCGGCCGAGCGGATGCGCACGTGGCCACGCGACTCGGGCCGCAGCTGGCAGGTCGAGAGCGTGAAGCCCGAGAACGGATGAAGCTTGCCGCCGGCCATGTCGGCCGACAGCGTCGCGACGTGGAACTGGATGTCGGGTGTGGCCGCTTCTTCGGGCAAGGCGCGCATGAAGCAGCCGCCCTGGTTGATGCCGACGGCGAGCGCGCCCGAGCTGTGCAGCAGCCACTGCAGCGCGAGGCGGGCCTGGCCTAGCCACGAGCCGAGCTGGTCGTTGGTGGTGGGCCGCGTCGATTCGTAGGTGAGGCGGATCTGCAGATGGTCCTGCAGGTTCTCGCCGACGCCGGGCGCCTCGTGCACGACGGCGATGCCGTGCTCGCGCAGCAGCGGTGCCGGGCCGATGCCCGAGAGCTGCAGCAGCTGCGGCGACTGGATCGAGCCGGCCGAGAGCAGCACCTCGCGTCGCGCCCGTGCCGCGTGCAGGGTGCCGCCGTGACGGAAGCGGACGCCGCTGGCGCGCTTGCCCGCGAAGTCGATGCCGGCCGCGAAGGCGCCGGTGCGCACCTGCAGGTTGGCGCGATGGCGGGCCGGCGCCAGGTAGGCCTTGGCCGTGCTGACGCGCCAGCCGTTCCAGGTGTTGAGCTGGTAGTAGCCGGCGCCTTCCTGTGCGGCGCCGTTGAAGTCGCGCGTGGCCGGCACGCCGAGCTCGCCGGCACCGGCCACGAAGGCGTCGATGAGTGGATCGCGGGTGGTGATGTCGGACACCCTCAGCGGCCCGCTGCCGCCGTGGAAGGCATCGGCACCGCGCACGTTGCCTTCGGACTTGATGAAGTAGGGCAGCACGTCGTCGTAGCCCCAGCCGGCGTTGCCGAGGGCGGCCCAGTGGTCGTAATCCTGGCGCTGGCCGCGGATGTAGATGAGGCCGTTGATGGAGCTCGAGCCGCCGAGCGTCTTGCCGCGCGGCCAGTAGATGCGGCGGCCGTTCATGCCGGCATCGGGCTCGGTGTTGAAACGCCAGTTGACCTTGTCGTCCCACATCGTCTTGCCGTAGCCGATCGGCAGATGGATCCAGAGCGAGCGGTCGGGCGGGCCGGCCTCGAGCAGCAAGACGCGCGTGGCCGGGTCCTCGGAGAGGCGCGCCGCCAGCACGCAACCCGCCGAGCCCGCGCCCACCACGATGTAGTCGAACTCGTCGTCGCTCACACGTTCGCCTTGCCGCCGGCCGGAATCGGGCAATACTAGGCTCGGCGATTTTGGAACGCAACGTTCCGTTTTCGAAGGATTACCCGAATGCCGAAGGCGACGACAGCGCAGGGAAAAACGAGGGCGAGGGCGATGGCAGCGACGACGGCGTCGGCTCCGGCTTCGGCCGCCGCGTCGACCGAGACCGGCACCTCGTCGTCGGCGCGCAGCCTGGCGTTGCTCGCCGCCGTGGCCGTCCATGGCCGCGCCATCTCGCTCGCCGAGCTGGCTGCGACCAGCCGCTTGCCGAAGGCCACGGTGCACCGGCTCTGCGAGCAGCTCGTCGGCAGCGGCCACCTGGCGCGTGACTTCGCCGACCGGTCGTTCGTCGCCGGCCCGGCCCTGCGCGCGCTCGCCTACGACACGCTCAACCACGGCACCGCGCGCGGCCTGCGCCACGAGGTGCTGGCCCAGCTCGTCGGCCGCATCGGCGAGACCTGCAACTTCACGACGCTCGACGGCACCGGCGTGCTCTACCTCGACCGCGTCGAGGCGCCGTGGCCGTTGCGGCTGACGCTCGACGTCGGCTCGCACGTGCCGTTGCATTGCACGGCGAGCGGCAAGCTGTTCCTCGCTGCCATGGCGCCACCGGAGCGCAACGCGCTGATCGCCCGCATCGCCTTGCCGCGCATGACGGCGGCAACGCTGACCACGGCGAAGGCATTGCGCGCCGAGTGCGACGCCGTCGCGGCCGCTGGCTATTCGTGCGACCGCGAGGAGTTCGTCGCCGGCCTGATCGCCGTCGCCGTGCCGGTTCTCGACGCTGCCGGGACGGTGCGCGCCGCCATCGCCGTACATGCCCCGATCGCGCGCATGAGCCTGCGCGCGGCACTCTCGAAGCTGCCGGCGCTCAAGGCGGCGGCAGCCCGCATGAGGGCGTTGCTCTGACGACCTAGCCCGCCAGATCGACCGCGGCCCGGGCGATGCCGAGCATCGCGACGACGACCAGCAATTCGAGAACGCGGCGGCGAAATCTCGCCGGCGAGATGGCCACGAAGGAGCGTTTGCCGATGGCGATGCCGACGAGCATCGCCGGCGTCAGCCAGGCCGCCCACGCGAGCGTGCGGGCGCCGAGCAGCTCGACCGACGCATCGCCTTGCGAGACCAGACCGGCCCAGGCCAGCGCGTAGACGTCGGTGACGAGGAAGAGCGCGATCAGCGTCGCCCGCAAGGCGGCCGGTGCGAGCTGCGTCGTGCTCAGCAGCACCGCGACGGCGATACCGCCGATGGCGGCGATGCCGTTGGCGAAGCCGGAGATGGCGCCGACGACGAACCGCACCCGCGGCGTCGGCTGCAGCGCCAGGCCACGGCCGCGGAGTTGCATGCCCGCGGCGAGCAGCATCAGGACGCCGATGGCGAGTCGAAGCTGGGTCTCGGGCAGCCAGGCGAGCACGAGGATGCCGAGCGGGATGAAGAGCACGTTGCCGAGCACCAGGCTGCGCAGCCACGGCCAGTCGATGTCGGCGCCGATGCCGCGCAGCAGCGTCAGGCTGGCGAGCACCTCGAGGATGAAGATGGCCGGCACGACCTGCGCCGGCGACACCAGCAGGGCGAG
>JBDTCA010000442.1:0-7718 GCA_039923815.1 Caldimonas sp.
GACGCGCAGTTGTTCGAGTCGTTCGATGTCTTCGAGCGGGCTGCGAGCGAGGTCCGGAAAGCGGCGCAGGAACGCGGCCCGATAGGCATAGAGGCCGACGTGGCGAAGTGCACCTGCGGCTGCAACACCGCGGCCCGACGCTCGCTCGTCGCGCGGCCAGGGAATCGGCGCGCGCGAGAAGTACAAGGCACGTCCCGCGGCATCGACGACGACCTTGACGACGTTCGGGCTCTCGAAGTCGGCAGGCTCGTCGATGGCGTGAGCCGCGGTACTCATCACACAGTCGGGGCGATCGCGAAGCAGCGCCGCGACGGCGTCGATCAGCGCCGGCGGCAGCATCGGTTCGTCGCCCTGGACGTTGACGACGATGGCGTCGTCGGCCAGTGCGAGTGCCATGCAGGCTTCGGCCACGCGATCGCTGCCGCTATCGTGATCCCGCGCGGTCAGCAAGACGCTCACGCCGTGCGTCGTGCAAGCGGCGACGATGCTCTCGTCGTCGGCCGCGACGACCACCGATTCCGCGCTCGACTGGGATGCACGGCGGGCGACCCGCACGATCATCGGCAGGCCACCAATGTCGGCGAGTGGCTTGCCCGGCAGTCGAGACGACGCCAGCCGCGCCGGGATGATGACGTGGAAGCCCACGTGCGGCTTCAGGGAGGCGCGATCGGTGCGAGGCTCGGCGCCGACTCATGGCCCAGCGCGCGCGCCTCGCCCTCGAGCATCACCGGGATGCCATCGCGCACCGGAAAGGCCAGGCCGTCGGCCAAGCAGACGAGCTCGGCACTTCGATGCTCCGGAGGCCGCCAGTGTTGCAGCGGCCCTTTGCACAAGGGACAGACGAGCAGGTCAAGCAGACGGGTTTCCATGCGGTAACAACGAGCTCTCGGACAGGGCATCAACTGAAGCGGAAGCCAGCAATGCGATCAAGGCGGATTCGAACGCCGGCTCTGGCGCGAAGTCTAGCGCCGCGACCCAGACCCGCGTGTTCATGCGCCGCGCCGGCGGTAGCTTGACGGCGTCTTTCTCCGTCACGACGACGTCGGCGCTTGTCGAAGGCCAGGGCAGTGTTGCAAAGGAGTGGTGATCTTCGAGCGCCATCTCGGTGACAGTCAATCCGCTCTCGCGCAGCATCGCGGAGAAGCGCTGCGGGCGCGCCAGGCCGCAGACCGCGAGCACCTCGCGACCACGCAAGGATTCGAGCGCCGCCATGCTGGCTGGTTCGCCACGCCACCAGGCGTCGATTGCCGTGACTCCGGTCAGCCCCCGTGTCGCCATGAAGCCGGGCAGGGCGGTGGTCGGTCGCTCGGCGTTGTAGAGCACCAGTCGGTCAGGCATCGGGCCGGACTGCAATGGCTCACGGAGCGGCCCTGCCGGCAGCAAGCGGCCATTGCCGGCCCCACGTTCGTCGAAGACGAGCACTTCGACGTCGCGCTCGAGCGCGAGATGCTGCAGTCCATCGTCACTGACCAAGATGTCGACGTGCGGCTCCGACTGCAGCAAGGCATGCGCGGCGGCGACACGATCCCGGCCGACGACCACCGGCACCCCACTCCGGCGGCGAAGCAACAGCGGCTCATCGCCGACTCGGCTGGCGTCGCTGTCGACGGTGACGGTGGCGATCAGTTCGTCGTCGGCTCTTCCGTAGCCACGCGAAACGATCCCGGGCGCGAATCCGTGGCGGTGCAGCAGATCGACGACGGCGAGCACGGTCGGCGTCTTGCCGGCACCGCCGGCAACAATATTTCCGACCACGACCACCGGCACCGGCAAGCGATGGGCGGGAAGAACCCCACGTGCGTGGAGCCTGCGCCTCAGCGCCGTGACGGCGCCGAACAACCACGACGCCGGCAACAGGGCAAAGCTTGCTGCGCCGCGGTGTGCCCAGATCTTCTCGATCGCTCCCGTCGCGCGTTGCAGCGGTGACGACGGCAGCGCCGTCATCGGTCAGCGCGCCGCGCCGCTGGTCGACTGCGTCGCGAAAGTGAGCTTGGCGAGTCCGGCGCGCCGTGCTGCGTCCATCACGTTGATGACGCTCTGGTGGGCCGTGGTGGCATCGGCGGAAATGATGAGCATCATGTCCTTGGAGCCACCCGCGGCCGTGGTCAGTTCTGCGGCAAGGGCGTCGACGCTGCGGCCATCGACCGGCTTCTTGTCGATTGCGTAGCGTCCATCTGCGCCAACCGACACGATGATCTCGTGCGGGCGGTCGCGTGCCTGATCGGCATCGGCCACCGGCAAGGTGACCTGCAACTCGGTGAACTTCGAGTAGGTCGTGGAAAGCATCAGGAAGATCAGTATCACGAGCAGCACGTCAATGAACGGGATGAGGTTGATCTCCGGTTCCTCCGGCTTCGGGCGCCTGAAGTTGAGTGCCATGTCCGCGTTATCAGGCCTGTTGGGTGCGAGGTATCGCGAAGCGCATCAGATGCGGCACGAGCCGGTCGGATGCCTGCTCCATGTCGAGCGTGTAAGCGTCGACGAGCCCGCGGAAATAGCGATAGAACATGAGTGCCGGAATGGCGATCATCAAGCCGAATGCGGTGTTGTAGAGGGCCACCGAAATGCCATGCGCCAACAAGGCGGGGTTGTTGCCACCGCCAGGCGCCTGCGAGCCGAAAATTTCGATCATGCCGATCACGGTACCCATCAGGCCGAGGAGCGGGGCCGTCGAAGCGATCGTCCCGAGCGTATTCAGGTAGCGCTCCAGACGGTGCACGGCGGCACGACCGGCTGATTCGAACGCCGAACGAAGTCCACCTTCAGTGATGCGCGGCTCGGCGACCACGGCCCGCATGCCGGACGCCAGGACCATGCCAAGCACCGAGCTGTCGGCCAGCTTGTTGACGACGTCTGGCGCCGGCAGATGGGCACGGGTCACCGAGATCACTTCGTCGAGCAGACGCGTCGGCGCAACGCGCGAGGTCCTCAGACTGGCAAAGCGCTCGATGATCAACGCGAGGGCTGCGATGGAACAAAGGAGCAGGGGCCAGATCGGCCATCCAGCCGCTTGTATGATCGAAAACAAGAAAATCCTTCAGTCGACAGCGCCCCGACGGAGCGCTTGGAACGCGGCCGGATTATGGCGCGACGCGGCATCGGCAAAGCGCTGCTGAAGGTCCACCACCGATGTGGACAACTTTGTGGATAACCGCATTCGAAAATGCGGCAAAGCAAACAGCGGCGTGGCATCGCGCCGGATTGCCACATAAAAGTGCAACGGATAATGCTTCAAGATCAACGAGTTACCTGCACTTATCAGGTTGCTGCAGAGCATGTGGCCGTGCAAGGGCAGTATCGGCGCGTCTGTGGAGTTGTCGAGTCGCATCGGCACTGGCGCTGCGTGTGACTGAGGCCTTGACGATTCGGCCCGTCGATGGCGTATGGAGCGTTGGCGGCTTGATCGGAGCAGTCGCTGCGGTTCTCGAACATGGCTTCGGCGCGTGCACGGTGGCAGGCGAGATCTCCGGGTGGTCTCGCGCGTCCAGTGGCCACTGTTATTTCAACCTCAAAGACGTGGCTGGCGGAGCGGCCCTGCGTTGCGCCATGTTCCGTCGGGCCTCGTCGTTTCTCGCCTTCCCGCCGGCAGACGGTCAGGCGGTGCAGTTGCGCGGCCGGCTTGCCGTGTACGAGGCTCGCGGAGAACTCCAGTTCATCGTCGAGGCGATGCAGAAAAGCGGAGCCGGGGCGCTTTACGAGCAGTTCCTACGCCTTCGATCCCGTCTCGAGGACGAGGGCTGTTTCGCCGCTGGCGGCAAGCGACTGCTGCCGGCCCATCCGGTGGCGATCGGCATCGTCACCTCTCTCGCAGGCGCAGCCCTGCACGACGTCGTGACCACCCTGGCCCGACGATCGCCGCATGTGCGTGTCGTCATCTATCCGAGTCTCGTCCAAGGTGCTGATGCTCCTGCCGCGCTCTGCCTGGCTTTGGCGTTGGCCTCCGGGCGGGCCGAGGTCGACGTGCTGATCGTCTGCCGCGGCGGCGGCTCGCTGGAGGACCTGTGGGCCTTCAACGACGAGCGTGTCGTGCGGGCCTTGTGCGCCGTGTCGATGCCGGTGATCAGCGGCGTTGGCCATGAGACCGACGTCACGCTCGCCGACCTGGCGGCCGATGTCCGTGCCGCGACACCGACCGCTGCGGCGGAGATCGCCGCGCCCGAGACGGCCACACAGCTTCGTGCGTTGGGCAGCACCGATGCGACGATGGTGCGGCGCACGCTGGCAGCGCTCGACATGCAGGCGCAGCGCGTCGATCGGCTCGCGTTGCGCATGTCGCGGCCCGGCGATGGCGTACGCAGCAGGGTGCTTGCCATCGACTCGCTGCAGCAGCGGTTGACAGCTGCGCCGCTTCGCGAAGTCGAGCTTCGATGGTCGCTTGCCGCGGCGACGACTCGGCGTTTGTGTCGTGCAGCCGCGACGACGCAGGCGCTGCTGGGCAGCCGACTCGAACGCGCCGCGCTGCATCTCGTGGCGCTTGACCCGAATCGGGTGCTTGCGCGGGGCTATGCGCTGCTGACCGACGATGCCGGGCACACGGTCACGTCCGTTGCCTCCCTGACCGTCGGGGTTACGGTGGGCGCGCGGTTCGCTGACGGCGAAGCCCGGCTGGAAGTGCGGTCGACGCAGAGGCGCCCTTCGCCTTAGCGGCAGGGGCGTCAATGCCGACTCCCTACAATCAAAACTGACTCAACTGCCTTGTCGAGAGGAAATCAAGCCATGGAACACACGCTGCCCCCGCTTCCGTACGCGATGGATGCGCTTGCCCCGAATGTGAGCAAGGAAACGCTCGAATATCACTACGGCAAGCATCACAAGGCCTACGTCGACAACCTCAACAACCTGCAAAAAGGGACGGAGTTCGAGACCATGCCGCTCGAAGCCATCGTCAAAAAGGCGAGTGGCGGGATCTACAACAACGCTGCCCAGATCTGGAACCACACCTTTTTCTGGAGCTGCATGAAGCCTTCAGGTGGCGGCGAACCGTCGGGGCAGCTTGCTCAGGCGATCGCATCGAAGTGGGGCTCCTACGCCGCCTTCAGAGAGGCCTTCGCGAAAAGCGCCGTCGGCAACTTCGGTTCGGGTTGGACCTGGCTCGTCAAGAAGGCGGAGGGTGGCGTCGACATCGTCAACATGGGCGCAGCAGGCACCCCGCTGACCACGGCTGACAAGCCGTTGCTCACGATCGATGTCTGGGAGCACGCTTACTACATTGACTATCGCAACGCACGTCCGAAGTTCGTCGAGGCTTACCTTGCGTCTCTGGTGAACTGGGAATTCGCTTCCTCGAATTTCGCCTGAAGCGCTGCCCGGCAGCGCCTGAGAAGCTGCGCGCTAGTTGCCAAATGGGCCACCGCGCAGCTTGCTGCCCGGCTTGATGCCGCGCTTGCCGAACCAGCCCTCGTTCATCTCGAGGACATAACGCACCGGCGCCGTCGAGCAGTGGCCGTCGAGCGTTTGCGGCTTCATGCTGTCGATGTTGACGATGCTGCCGTCGTCGGCCACGAAGGCGACCGCGAGCGGAATCAGCGTGTTCTTCATCCAAAAGCATTGCTGGCTCGGTTGCTCGAACACGAACAGCATGCCTTCGTTCGTGGCCATGGCGCTGCGAAACATCAATCCGATCTCGCGCTGTTCGGCCGTGCGTGCCAGCTGCGCGGTGATGTTGTGGATGCCAGCGCTGATCCGTAGCGCGGGCAGGCTTTGCGGCCCCGCTTGCGCCCCTGCAGTGCCGGCCAGCAAGAGAGCCGTCAAGCCGGCAGCCCAGCGAAGCGATGCGTTATTCATGCAAGTCCATCCGACTTAGAATTTGAGGCTGCATTGCGACGCCAGCCGGAGCGACATTTTCCATGTATCAGCACATCAAGGTGCCCGAAGGCGGGCAGAAGATCAAGGTCAACGCCGACTTCTCCCTCTCGGTGCCGGATCAGCCGGTGATCCCGTACATCGAGGGTGACGGCACGGGCGGCGACATCACGCCGGTCATGCTCAAGGTGGTCGACGCCGCGGTCGCCAAGTCCTACGGCGGCAAGCGCCAGATCCACTGGATGGAAATCTACGCCGGCGAAAAGTCGACCAAGGTGTATGGCCCCGACGTCTGGCTCCCCGAGGAGACGCTGGCAATCATCCGTGACTACATCGTGTCGATCAAGGGACCGTTGACCACGCCGGTGGGTGGCGGCATCCGGTCGCTCAACGTCGCGCTCCGCCAGGAACTCGACCTCTACGTCTGCCTGCGGCCGATCCAGTACTTCAAGGGCGTGCCGTCCCCGGTCAAGGCGCCCGAGAAGACGCACATGGTCATCTTCCGCGAGAACTCGGAAGACATCTACGCCGGCATCGAGTTCGAATCGGGCAGTGCGAACGCCAAGAAGCTGATCAAGATCCTGCAGGAAGAATTCGGCGTCAAGAAGATCCGCTTCCCGAACACCTCGGCCATCGGCATCAAGCCGGTCTCCATCGAGGGCACGGAGCGCCTGGTGCGCAAGGCCATCCAGTACGCCATCGACAACGACAAGTCGTCGGTGACGCTGGTGCACAAGGGCAACATCATGAAGTTCACGGAAGGCGGCTTCCGGGACTGGGGCTATGCGCTGGCGCAGAAGGAATTCGGCGCCGAGCCGATCGACGGCGGCCCGTGGTCCAAGTTCAAGAACCCGAAGAACGGCAAGGAAATCATCATCAAGGACGTGATCGCCGACGCCTTCCTCCAGCAGATCCTGCTGCGGCCGGCCGAGTATTCGGTGATCGCCACGCTCAACCTCAACGGCGACTATGTCTCCGACGCACTGGCCGCGCAGGTCGGCGGCATCGGCATCGCCCCGGGCGCCAACATGAGCGACTCGGTGGCGATGTTCGAGGCCACGCACGGCACCGCGCCCAAGTATGCCGGCAAGGACTACGTCAATCCCGGCTCGGAGATCCTCTCCGCCGAGATGATGCTGCGCCACATGGGCTGGGCCGAGGCCGCCGACCTGATCATCAGCTCGATGGAGAAATCCATCCTCTCCAAGAAGGTCACTTACGACTTCGCACGACTGATGGAGGGCGCCACGCAGGTCTCGTGCTCCGGGTTCGGTCAGGTGATGATCGATCACATGTGAAAGCGCCACCGCGCCGGCACGAAAGCCCGCCACCCGGCGGGCTTTCTCGTTTCCGGCGCGGGTCGGCAGGCCATCCGCCGAATGGCCGGTGTTGCGTCGACCGGGTGGCGCCATCTGCGTCCCTCGGGAGACGCACTTGCCTACGACCTCACTTGTGAACTCCTGCCCGAGGCCTATATGCATTGGCATCCCGCGCGCGAGCGCCAAGTCGATAGAATGAATTCATGCCCTCAGATCAGCCGCCACCGCCGGCTCCGCCAGTCACCAGGCCGCCCCGCCCGGACGACGGTCAGGGCGCGGTTGTCGTCGAGCGCAGGGCTCAGAAGACCGAGCCTCCCAAGATGTACCAGGTCGTGCTCCTGAACGACGACTACACGCCGATGGAGTTCGTCGTGATGGTTCTGCAGGAATATTTCAATCGCGATCTCGAGACTGCGACGCAGATCATGCTCAAGATCCACCACGAAGGCCGCGGCGTCTGCGGAGTGTTCTCGAAAGACGTCGCTTCCACCAAGGTCGAGCTCGTGCTCGCCGCCGCACGGCGCGGTGGTCACCCGCTGCAATGCACTATGGAGTCCGCATGATTGCGCAAGAACTGGAAGTCAGTCTGCACATGGC